>NZ_JAJRBM010000350.1 GCF_028679455.1 Methanospirillum sp.
AAAGAAAGTCAGCAAAAATTTAAAAGCCTTTTTTATCTTTCCCCAATTGCAATCATGGTATACGATCATCAGGGATTGCTTGCCGACGCAAACTCAGCGGCAATCTCAATATTCGGACAATCTGATGAAAGCATGTTGAGTTCAGGGAAATTATTTACTCACCCGCTCCTGAACATTTCTGATCGGGTAAAAATAAGCAGAGGAATTTCAATAGATTCAGATATTTCCCTGGATTATGATCATGAACGATCACAGTACCAGTTTCCGTCATCACGAAGCGGGACCGGTCACCTTCGTGTCATGGTCAGTCCGATATCGCATCCGTCAAATGCTGAAATCGGTTGGTACCTGGCCCAGGTAATTGATGAAACCGAACGAAAAAAAGCAGAAATCGCCAATGTGGTAAACGAACTAAAATATCGAAGCGTTTTTGCAAATGTCTCTCACGGCCTTATTCTGTTTGAACTACTCGCCGATGGAGAAACAGGACCGATTCTTGACATGAACCCAAAGGCGGAGGAGTTGATCCAGAGAACGCTAAGTGATGCACTGGCAGACGCGGATCTGGTTCAGAACTATCTGGATATATCGGGATCCAATTTGGGAATATCGAGACATACCGAAACTGGTGAGGTCTGTACCAGAGAAATGGCACTACAAATATATGGTGGAGGATACATCCCAGTTTTTGTAACCTTTGTGTTATTCCGCATCGCAGATAAAAAAGTAGGGCTTGCCGTTGTCGAGGATATCACTCAGAAAAAGAAGTACGAAGAAGAGCGGGTACGAATGATACAGCAGATTGAAAAAAATCTTGCTGAACTGGCAATCCTGAATGATGGGATTAGAAATCCTCTGACTGTAATCATGTTGATTGTTGATGAACTTGATGAGAAGATCGCAAATCCGGTACTAACTCAGATCAGGATAATCGATCATCTGATCGATACACTTGATAAGCGATGGCTGGAATCAGAAAAGATTCTGCAATTCCTGAGAAAACATCATCACGCCCACCTCGATTTGAGTAACAATGATACCAGGAAAAATTGATTTCGCTTAAATGAGGTCCGAATATCATAAGGTCTTTGCCGATAATATAATACGGAATATCGGAGGCCTCATTGTCATTGTCTCAACAGTCAGGACCCATACTGCACATCCTGTATAATCCTCATAACCCATCATCATTACTCCTGTTTGGAGAGTCCTGTGCACCAGGACAAACGGATCAGATCTGTACTGCTTCTTCAAATTCCCCTCCGGTTCATCCATTTTCAATGGAAACAGATCATCTTGAAGATTTAATCAGTCAGGTAGTTCACATACCATCCAAATGTGTTCAACCCGTTATTGAGTTCCCGATATCCGGATCACTGCTGGTGAGTTCTCCCGAGCGTATGAAACTACTCAGCCTGCCTCCGGCAAATCCTGAAAAAGTATCGCATTTCCGGGTACCGGCATTACAATATCCGATTGATCTTCTTCTCCACTTTTCCAGGTATGCACCTGCCATTCCCTTATGGGTTGAAGGAGGCACACTCCGATTCTGGCAGAGCGTCGTCAGCCTTGCACAGGAGATGGTAATCAGGGGAAGATATCTTCCAGCGATCGGTACGTATCAGAATGGAGGAATCTGTACCAGATGGAAAATATGTCCGTCAGCATATGACACACAGCGAATCAATCTCCTTGCAAAGGCTATTTCTCCTTTGCAACTGGGGTTTCAGAGAAATCTGGATGAATCTGCAATTCAAGTACGAAAAAATGAGACGATAACAACTTTTTTGGAATCCCTGATCTCCCGGATTATCAACCTCGCAGAACAGCATGATCTACAAGATCCCGCATCCCGGTACACCCCGATTGAGCGATTAAAATATGCCCAGGAACTGACCGCCCTCTATTTTCTTCAGGGATATGAAAGACATCTGATGCCTCTTGCCACGCCGCAGATCACAAACGGCTGGAAGAACAAATGTATCCTCTGGACTGATACTTCAGCGATTGATATTCCGGATGATCTCCCCTGGATAATAGTTGTTCAGATCAGTGAACTTCCTGACCCGATATCCCCAGTTCATAAAGTGGCTGATACAACTCATGAATGGGCTATCTCATTTCTTATTCGATCTGCTGATAATCCGGATATTCTGATTCCTACTCACGAATTCAGGCAGCATGAACTTCCTCATGTTGCACTTCCCGGGGATGAAGAACTCCAGTCCATGCTCAGAAGAACTGTTGAAACGCTGAATGCGATCCTTCCCGGATTAGCAATTGAATATCGATCCACAACAGATCCTATCATCAGAATTCCTGAATCAGATCTCATCAGGTTCCTTACTCATGATGTAAGGCTGATAGAAGCACAGGGCGTTGAGTTTTTGTACCCGGAATGGTGGGGTCGTCCCTCAGAACCTGCAAGGATATCCCTGTCTATACAGCAGAGGCAGGATTCAGGAGTCACTTCTCTGGTTGGTCTTCAGACTCTTCTTCATTTCGATTACCGGATCTCTATCGGTGAAGATAGTATCAGTTCAGCAGAATTCAGAAAACTGGTCGAGCAACAGACCTCCACAGTCCGCTTTGGAAAACGCTGGGTAACCATTGACCAACCACTTTTAGAACAGAAGATAAAAACCGTAGAAAAAAAGTATAAAAAACACCGCTTGTCAGTATCTGACCTGCTCAGACTGATTGCCAGGTCCGAAGACCCACATGAAGATCTGACGGTGGATCCGGAAGATGCATGGACTGCAGATCTTCTTACCGGAATAAAAGAAGGGTGGCATCACAGACCGGTAGAGGTACCTGAATCCTTTCGAGGAGTACTTCGTCCATATCAGAAAACCGGCCTTTCATTTCTGATGGCCTGTAGATCACTCGGATTTGGGGCCTGTCTTGCAGATGACATGGGTCTTGGTAAGACACCTCAGACCATTGCCTACCTTCTCGCTGCCAAAAATCAGGGAACACTTAAGGGGCCATCACTGTTGATATGTCCGACCTCCATTATTGGAAACTGGGAACGGGAACTGGCACGATTCGGTCCTGACCTGACATGTTTTATCCATCATGGCCCTTCCCGTCTGCGTGGAGAATCATTTATCCAGAAAGCCAGTGAGTCTGATCTGATCATCACTTCTTATGCACTTATTCCCCGGGATCTGGATTTGCTTTCTGATCTGACCTATGCAGTTCTCATTCTGGATGAAGTGCAGAACATTAAAAATTCCCAGACAAAACAATTCAGGGCGGTCAGAACACTCAGTGCTGATCACCGGATAGCACTCACCGGAACTCCGGTTGAAAATCATCTTACTGAACTCTGGGCAATTATGGAGGTATTAAACCCGGATTATCTCGGATCACTTTCAGCATTTCAGAAGATATATGCTAGCCCGATTGAGAAAGGCGATGCTGAAGAAAAAGCTACAGAATTACGAAGAATGATCAGGCCTTTCCTGCTCAGACGAGTGAAGACCGATACTTCGGTCATCTCTGATCTTCCAGAAAAGATGGAGATGCAGGTATACTGTTCACTGACCCATGAACAGGCAGCAGACTATCAGGCGACGGTTAATGGGCTTGCTCATGATCTTCAGCAGGCTACCGGGATAGCCAGGAAAGGTAGAATTTTATCTGCACTGACCAGATTAAAACAGATCTGCAACTTCCCGGATACAGGAACGGAGGTAATTGATAATCCGGAGAGATCAGGTAAAGTAACACGGCTCATCGAGATGCTTGAAGAGATCCGTGATGAAGGGGATGCCGCAATCATTTTTACCCAGTACGCCACCTTTGCCAAAGCACTGGCAAGACAAATCCATCAGTCACTTGAGCGGGAAGTCCTGCTCCTGACCGGTTCAACCCCCCGATTAAAACGTGAGGAGATGATCAACAGGTTTGCACGATCAGATGGCCCTCTGTTCTTTGTGATCTCACTTCGGGCAGGTGGTACTGGGCTGAACCTCATGCGGGCAAATCACGTATTTCATATAGACCGGTGGTGGAATCCTGCTGTTGAAGATCAGGCAACCGACCGGACCTACCGGATAGGGCAGACTAAAACGGTACAGGTTCATCTCCTGATCACTGCCGGAACGCTTGAAGAGCAGATCCATGATCTCATCTCCAGAAAACGAATCATTGCGGATCAGGTCATATCATCTGGGGAGGAATGGCTAACCGAACTTCCCACCGGTGAACTGATGGATGTACTCCGGCTCAGAGAACAGGTGTTTGGAGATGAACTCTGATGACTCATCATTCAGGTTTGGGAAATAGTCACGATGAGCGGACACGACAGCAGTTGCTTGGAGAAGCATGGTGGACCAGCGAATTTCTCGCCATGATGCGTCCGGGAAAAGACACCACCCAGTTGGTAAAAGGACGACGACTTGCTGAACGCGGCCAGGTGATCATCCAGGGAATTTACGCGGGTGGAGTTGAAGCGATCATACTGGAAGCGGTGGGAGGCTCACACCGGACAACAGTATGGATTACTGATCTTGATGACAACTGGGAAGTGGTATTCAGAATCTTTGCTGTCCATCAGGTACTGTTTTCCAGACTTTTATCAGGAGACTACAGTAAGGATCTTGATACTATCCTGAAGGAAGCTGGAATTTGTATCATACCTGCTTCGCTGGAAGATCTGGATTACCGGTGTGTCTGTGAATCCGGTCATCACACCTGCAGTCATATCGTTGCAACCTATCTGGCTCTCGGGTAT
>NZ_JAJRBM010000351.1 GCF_028679455.1 Methanospirillum sp.
AAACGACTATACTGCAGCCTTGTTTGCCCATTAATACCTGCAAATGCTATTGTTGGAACGATAAGTCCATTCAGGGTACGTGTGGATCATGACCGGTGTATCAACTGCGGATTATGTGTAGAGAACTGTGACGTCTTTGCGATGTCCACGGGAAAATCAGAAAAACCTATCCCGACGATTGAGTGCGTACGCTGCGGAAATTGTATAGACAGATGCCCGAAAAAAGCGATCGATTACACGTTACTCGGTACCACAGCAGGCGTGCGTCCCTGGTTTATTGCCCTGGCAGTGACCTTCTGTATGATGCTGACCTATGGATTTTCCATGACCATCGTACAGTATCTCTTCACCGGGACGGTTACATCATGAGATTGACCATGAGTGGAAAAAGAAGAGAAAAATTGGCGTATTTCTACCTGATCATGATCTTTTTCATATCAGTTGCAATGCTGATACATTCACATTCATGATCGGGATGTCATGGTGATCGAGGCAATCGGGTCTGGGATCCTGCTCGGACTATCCACCGGCCTCTTCTGTCTGGCCTCCTGTGCACCAATCATAGTTTCGTTCATGCTCGGAGAAGAGCGGGAGCACCGCCAAAATATTCGGATAATCATAGAGATTGCATGTGGCAGGCTCGGTGCATACCTGCTTATTGGGCTCCTGACTGGACTTTTTGCTGCCGAACTGGAAGGAGAACTCTTCCACCGGATCGGCGGGGTGGCCCTGATCCTGGTTTCCCTGCTGCTCCTATACTCCACGATCAGCATGATCCCGTTCAGGTTCGGATTTTGCCGGTGCATTCCGAAAGTTAAATCCCAAACTCCTCTGTTATTCGGATTTCTTACCGGGATAAATGTCTGCCCTCCGTTTCTACTTGCCATCAGTTATGCAATTGCTATCAGCAGTATTATTGGGAGTGTACTCCTCTTTCTTGGTTTTTTTCTCGGTACATCGATCTACCTTCTCCTACTCATTCCGGTAGGATTTGCAGGCAGGTTTGAGAACGCCAGGATAGTAGGAAGGATAACTGCGGTACTTTCATCGTTGCTGTTTCTATTGATTGGAATCGGATATGTTGCAGGATGAAGAAGAGAGGGCGGTTAGGATATTGCTGGTGTATTACATAAAACAGGTGCAATCAACGGTTTCCAGCGATATCACCATCATCAGAATGAGATACACCGGAGAGGAGATACCCACCATCCCGTGTCTGCATGATGCTTTGACCAACGTCATCCTTACTTCCCCCCAGGCTCTTTTGCCATTTCATACTCCCATCAGGGGCGAGTTTAACAACCCAGTAATCAAAATTCCCATGGTTTCCGGTAACATCACCATTCCAGGATTCTGAACCCCCGGCAATGATGAAGCCGCCATCACGGGTCTGCATAATACTGTGTGCTTCATCATTGCCGGTTCCTCCAAGACTCTGTTCCCAGGAAATTATTCCGGCCGGGGTAAGTTTCACGATCCAAAAGTCAAAATCACCGTGATTCCCGGTGACATCACCATCATTTGAGCGGGATCTTCCTGCAATAATATATCCGCTATCAGCGGTTTGCTGAATAGCATATGGCTGATCCCGATCTGCTCCACCAAGACTTGTCGCCCAGGAGAGATGTCCATCCGGGGTAAGTTTCACGATCCAGTAATCGAGATCCCCATGGTTTCCAGAGACATGGCCATCATCGGATGACGATGCTCCGGCAATAATATATCCACCATCCGGAGTCTGCCACGCATTGTATCCCAGATCGTCTTTACTTCCGCCAAATGTTTTTTCCCAGGAGAGATCTCCTGAAGGTGTGAGCCTGACGACCCAGTAATCAAGATCTCCATGATCAGAAGAGTTCGTATCACCACGTGACTTAACACTCCCCACCAGCAGATATCCCCCGTCACTCATCTGTCTGATACCATGAGCTTCACCATGCAATATCCCTTGGAGAATCTTTTCCCAGGAGAGATATCCATCATGAGTGAATTTCCCCATCCAGGTATCGTACGAATCAGTAGTACCGGATCCGTTTACAAAATAAGGTTCGAATCGTTCACCGGGACTCATGTTGCATGAATCGGGTTGCTGCGTCCCGGTCAGGGTATTGGAAGGAATGGTTCCAGGACGCTTCTGCCATGCGATATCACCTGCCGGCGAAAGTTTTGCCATCCAGAACTCATCATTTCGATTCGTAACGGTCACTCCGGTCGCATCCGGTTCTGATCTTTTAAGAACGACATATCCCCCATCACTTGTCTGCTCCATGATATACGACTGGTTGGAATGTACTTTCCCCAGACAGTGCTGCCATGATATCTCCGGGGTTATGAGATCAGGATACTCGATATCGATTGTCTGAACCGATGGACCGGATATATCAGTACTGGTCATATCAGTACCGACCGCACAAGCGAAAGATGTCAGGAGTATGAGCATCAGCAATACCATCAGAATCCGGAGCGTTGCCTGATGAGTGTTGTGCATATCTGTTCGTAATATCATGATTGATCAGCAGAAGATGAGCCAGAGTAATGCTCTCTGATCTCTTTACGAGAGGTGATATATGTTATTCATCTCTCTGAGTTCTCGATCAGATTCAGAGTTCATATCATTATGAAGAATCTCCATGAGTCAGGTAAATCAAATCAACTTTTGATCTCTATTGCGTATAAGTTGCTATACCTCATCGTCATGATTCAGGCAGTCAATCAGGGTTACATATAACTTTGAATTTTTTGAGAAGCCTCACAATAGTTCGCTCATAGTTGCAGCATATTTTACTACCCCGTCAGATGTCATTATTTTTTTGACAAAGGACCAGTTCACATTTTTGATGGAACCGGACTGGTGAAGTAGTGAGATCATACAATCTTTATCTGAATTACATGAACTAATTGAAATCAGGTCTACTTGCTTGGATTTTAGATCTTCAGGAAATAATAATTTAAGTGGTTGTCCAATCAAACATGAATCAGCGTAACCGCAAAATTCATTCAGGGCATTATTCACCCAGACGACAACCAATGATGAATCCCAGATAATCATAGGTGTTTTTATCGTGTTCAGGAGTTGAATATAGAGTGAATTTAACTTTTCAACATCTTTATGCCCTGATATCAGTTTATTAATCTGATTCTGTATCTCACTGTCATGTGCAATGATCTCTTCGGTAACACTGATCAGATCTTTGTTTGTCCGAAGAACATGTAAATGGTTATTATAATGTTCGGTAATATCCAGATATGAGACATAGACACGGGAGAGATCATGAAACGGTGAGGCAACAGAGATGTAATTTATATAATATCGGGTAGTTCCTTTTGGGTTGACAAGGGTTGTGGTAAACCGGAAAGATTCTGAACCTTCATACAACGCAATAAAATGATTTCTATAACTCTCCCACGTTTCTTTCGTGAAAAAAGGGAGAAGGTACTCCATAATTCTTACATTCTCACCATTCATGACCGGGTAATCTTTTTGACTTTGTTTGTTGATATTCATCACAGTTATGAGGAGAAGACATGTTTTGAGGGATTCCGGATTTTGATCAAAGTATGATTTGAGATCTACAATCCCATTTTTTTTTAATTCATCGAGATAATTTTTTACACGTGAATAATCACTTTCATTAATCGGGATAGGTGCATAATCAAATAAGGAACGGAACTTTGCTTCATTCTCAATTAATTTCTGTTCAATCAGGTATTTTTCGGTAATATTAGAGGCAATGACAGCGATGGATATTGATCCTGGTCGTAGTGAAATGTTCATGATTGATATTTCATACCATTGTTCGGTTCCATTTTTGATTTGAGGCAGTTTAATTTTGGATACTTTTTGAAACGAAAACTCTTTGAGTCCATTCATTATTTCAGGTGAAGAAAAGATCTCCAAATGCAGAAGATCCAGTTTTTTCCCATTCATTATGTGCTCAGAAAGATTGAAGTGCTGTTGAGCAGCCAGATTAATATATTGAATCTCCCAATTCTCATTCAACACAAGAATAAGGTCAGAACTGATATCGATGAGACTCGATACGGAGATCGCTTTAGTAATATAGTATTTTTTTGCATTCCCGATCTCAATCTTTCTGACTCTTCCAAGAAGTTCAAGCGTATCCAGTTTCCGTGCGACAGTATGACGATTAATCGCACATAAAGATGCAATTTCTGTTATCATAAGGGGCCTTGGTTCACTAGAGAGGAGGGAAAGTATCTTTTTCTGCTCAAAATCCATAGAAACTCGCTAATCTTGTATTATATATTCCAATGCAATGTGGCGCCGCTTATCAGATAACTAAATAGTTTTGGTGAATACAGTACATTAATCAATTAACTCACCAGATCGTTTAAATGATATTTTAACAAAAAAATCAAAAATACAACCAAATTATCGATTCAAGCATATGACAATCCTACATTCCACATCCAGATTTTTGGGATGGACCATGTAAGTATCCAATGCAAAATCAGGTACCTATTGAAAGATTGTAGCCAGTTTCATAAGATATTCTCATATTGAAGGGATATCATTTCAAAATCAGACGTAATACCGACTCGACAGACGAATAGTTAACATGACGTTACCCACTTGTTCAACAGAATCTCAGGTCCAGAATATTGAATTGCAACACCAGCGTACCGATCCAACCAATCAGTATCGAATCCTGTTAGTCGATGATGATGAAGATCTTTTATTCCTTGGAAAAACGTATATTGAGAAATTCAAAGATTTTACTGTGGATGTTGCTTTATCCGCGAGGCAGGGATTCGAAAAACTGCAAATATGTCCATATGATGCAATAATTTCGGACTATGATATGCCAGAAATGAATGGCATTGTCTTTCTTGAAAAGATCAGATCGTGCGGATATCTCGCACCATTTATAATACTGTCCGGTAAAACAAGGGAAGAGATTGCAGAGGCACACCCCATACCTGAAGATGTCCCTTTTCTCCAGAAAGGAATAGAACCAAGCGGGATATATGCCAGACTAGTGGATAGTATTCGGAATTTCTGAGTTCATCGTATCTATCGACTCTGAATCGGCGGAAACAGAAATACGTTACCGGCCTTCTTCTCATCCGTTCCAGACGTGATCTTTTTTGGGGATTCGAATTTAATTTGAAAATTATCGCATTTCTGCCGATGATAATCTCCTGCATAATAAAGGATAACCTGAATCCTCAATTATCATAATTTGCGAAACCAGCAGATCAAAATATATAAATAATAGCAATGTGGCGCCATATCAGAGGCGTATTTGCCTAATGGGCAGCAAATTACTCATGTCTCAGCTATGACGGAAAGGAGAAAATTCTTCCGCTCTTGAGTTCTCGCAGAACTTTAGATCAGAACCTGTAATACCAAACTCTGAAACCAGACATACTCACCAGGCAGATCCAACCAGAGTGACCATTCAATTTGGGAGGAGAATCAGGGGAAAGTGTATTTGGTCCGGTGCTATGTTCAGTTCGATCCCATATCGAATGGATAATTAACTGCTTACCATTGATGAAACGCATGAACATCTTCGGGAAATCTGAAAGGATTAATTATGAAAGTATTAGATGATATCAAAATAGGCAGGAAACTCATCAGTTCGTTTCTCGCTGTTGTGATCATTATGATCATCGTTGGAATTGTTGGTTACTCAGGCGTGAGTACGACAAACAGTTATATTGGTGAGATGTACGAGGAACAATTACTCCCTACCCAGCAGTTGTTAGTTATCCAATCTCAACTCTGGCAGGTCAGGGGAAATTCTGCCGGATACTTTGCAATTCCATCAACGAGAAACAGTACCAGGATCCAGACTGATGCAATTATCAAATCAATCGAGGCAAATCTCACCTCATACGAGTCATATATCACATCAGATGATGAACGTAGCGTTTATAATGAAGCGATGAAATCCTGGGAAACATACAAGGTTGCATTAGATAAATTCTATCCGATCGTTGATTCGGGTGATACAGAAACATCGATTACACAGATGACAACTGGTGATATGGTAACCGCAAGGATGGCTCTCTCTGCATCAGTAGATACACTCATCACCATGGACATCAATGATGCCAAAAATCTTGAGCACGAGAGTGAAGAGACGGTAACAAGTATCATTCTCATGATCGTCATTGCCATCATTATCGGAGCTGTCTTTGCATTTTCACTGGGAATACTCATTAGCAGAAGCATCACCGGCCCCCTGTCCCAGGGAGTGTTTATGATACAGGAGATGAGAGCTGGTCATCTGGGTAACCGACTGAAGATGACCAGGAAGGATGAGATCGGAGATCTTACAAAAGCAATGGATGAGTTTTCAGACGATCTCCAGTTTGTTATCATCGGTGGCATGAAACAGATCGCAGCCGGTGATCTCTCAATATCAGTACCACCACGTGATGACAGGGATGAAATTGCTCCTGCTTTCAATCAGTTGATCACTGCAATCAATGGCATTGTCGGTGAGATCAGAACTCTCATATCAGAAGCAGAAGAAGGAAGACTGAAAAAGCGTGGAGATTCTACTCTATTTACCGGTGCTTACCAAAATATTGTGATTGGTATCAACAACATGCTTGATGCCATCACCACCCCGCTCAACGAAGCCCTTCGTGTTGCGGATCAGTATTCAGAGGCCAAATTTACCACCCGGTTTAATGAGGACATTCCAGTCAAAGGGGATTTGATTGCTCTCAAAGATGGGCTGAACACCATCGGATCTGAACTTTCTACCGCAATCACAAGCATATCTGAGCAGGTCAGTGTATTATCGGCCTCTTCAGAAGAAGCGGCAGCAAGTGTTGAAGAGATAACATCAGGATCTGCTTCAGTAGCCCAAAGTTCAGCAGTGGTGAGCGCAAACGCTGAAAAAAGTGTTAACGCAGTCGAACAGGTACTCGGGGCAATGGAAGAACTGAATACTTCTGTCTCAACCGTCGCAGCGAAGGTAGAATCGGTCAGCCGGCTTACCCAGGAAGCAAATGGGACATCTGCAAGCGGAATTAAACAGGCTGCCGTTGCAGAAAGTGGCATTACTGCAATCAATGGAGCGGTCAACGATGTGGGAATGATCATCAGTGAGATCCGGGATCAGATGAATGAGATCAACAAGATTGTTGTGATTATCAGCGACATTGCAGATCAGACAAATCTTCTTGCATTGAACGCTGCCATTGAGGCAGCACGGGCAGGAGATGCAGGAATGGGCTTTGCAGTCGTCGCCAACGAAGTCAAGACCCTGGCACAGGAGTCACAAGGATCCGCTGAAAATATATCAAAGATTATAACATCTCTTCAAAATCAGTCAGAAAGGGCAGCTAATGCGATGGTCCTTGCTACAAGTGAGGTATCAAAGGGTTCTGTAGCTATTACCGATACAATTCAATTCTTCCACCACATAGCAGAACAGGTAGAAGAGATCTCACAGAATATGACCGAAGTGGCCAGTCTCTCTGAAGAAGAGGCAGCAGCGGTACAGGAGATCACGTCCAGCGTATCTGAAGTGAAAGAAATGGCAGCAGAGACTGCAGAAGAGGCAGTAGGTTCGGCAGCAGCAACTGAGGAGTCAGCATCAGCACTCAATCAGGTATCAGGTATCATCAATGAACTTTCAACCATTGCAACAAGGATCAATGAATCAGTCTCACGATTGAATGGATAAGATCAGGGACAGATCTCAATGATACCACATTAAACACAAGAGAAGATATTATGGGGACAATTATCGTTGATCCATCTTCAGAGATTCCTGAAACCGATCTATCACGTACCTCACTTAGTAGCCGGGTCAGAAAAGGGAAGAATAATGATGATATGCAGTTTGTCGAGTTTATGCTCGGGCATGAGTACTTTGCTGTAAACTTGTTTCATACCCGCGAAGTGATCACTCCTACAGAGATCACTCCACTTCCTAATACTCCTGCATACATACGGGGGGTGATGGACCTTCGCGGGTCTATCACTACCATTATCGATCTCAAAATACTGCTGAACCTAACCGATGAAATTGAACAGAAGAAACGTTCACGGATCATCATTTTAGATCAGGAAGCATCAGAAAAACCTGTGGGAATTCTTGTTGATGATGTCTATTCTGTCAGTACTCACCATGCAGATGATATTGACCGGAATGCTGAAGATGAAATCCACACCATTCGCAATATTCTGGGAGTCATTCGAAAAAACGTAAAGGATGGGCACAAACTAATTCTCTGGCTTGATATTCAGGCAATCCGTGCATCGATTGAGAAGGATCTCTGATTTTTTTTCGGGGATTATCTCTCAACAAAGTCCAGTTGGAGAAGTATTTACTATACCATCTCACATCAGAACGAGAGATACTCATTCTCTAACCGGATCCTGGAATGATGAGAGTCTTTGAAAGGACCAGCGGGATATTCAGTCCCTGTTTGGATGGAAACGGGGACTCGTGGTACTCTTCACTGGAAATGCTCCGTTCAATAATAATCAGATTTTTCTCAAAATCGGGTTATTATCCCTGATCTTATCCTTGATCCTGGATCTCTTCATTTTTACTTCGCACCGCTACTTCACGGCGGACAATAAGCAGACCTGCAAGAGTTCCAAGGATAATATTCAGATAAAAAGTCACAAATCGCCAGAGCAGCACAAATATCCCGAGCATTCCGGTTGGAACTATCAAAGCATACAGGGTTGAGGTTGATAACTCAGTAACCCCCGAAGAACCCGGAGTCAGGGGGATCATCATAATGATTGCAATGAGTATCTGAAAGAAGAATGAAAGGAGAATGTTGGGGTCAAGCCCAAGGCCCATCAGGATTACTGAGGCAACCATAAATTCGGCGATCCAGAAGAGAGCAGTAGCGCCTCCCCCGGCGAAAAGACCCCATACCGCAGATCCTGCAAACTTAGAAAAACTCTCCAGAAATGTATCAATTTCTTCATCAGCACGGTTACTGAACCTGGATGAGGAAAACCGTGTTTTTGATAACTTTCCGGCTATCCAGGTGATGAGACGCATGATGAAAGATTTCATTTTGGAGGGATACCTGATAGCAAGGAATGGGATAAAAAGAACGCTGAGCAGGAACACCCATGCGGTGATAATCAGAATTATCAGCGAGACACTAAAAGTACTCCAGATAGAACTGGTCATCGTCATAATACAGATCCCGAGCAGGGTCAGGATTATACCGTCAAGGATCCGTTCCGTGATGACAACTGCGGTCGCATCTCCAACCTTAACCCCGACCCGATAAAGTTCATGTACTCGTACGGGTTCACCGCCTGCCTGACCCGGGGTTATGGTGCCCGCGAGCAGACCTGCCAGAACCATGTTCACCGCGTGAGGAAGATGAACCTGGTAGCCAAGTGCCCGCGAGAGAACCTGAATTCGTACCCCCCAGAGAATCAGCGCAAGTATCCTGAATCCTATCGCCAGAATGAGGAAATAGATATTAAAAGAGAGGATATAGGTGACCGTCTCTTCGGTAAAGGTCGTAGCAAAAACTATTGCGATAACGGAAAGACTAAACAACATGGAAAGAGCAAAAAGTGTACGCGATGAAAATTTCATCACTGATTTCTCCGGATACGTGTTCGGGTCATGATCTTAATTCGAAGATACATATTGAAACCCCTTCCATAAATAGTGAAATAATCTAATCATACTATTGGATTTTCCAAAACAATAATAACTCTGAACTGGTACCATGATTTCTGTAATAATTCCCGCATATAACGAAGAAAAAAGAATTGAAAGAAGCCTTTCTGCATTAACCTCCCAAACCGTGCCTCGCGAGATGTACGAGATCATTGTGGTAGACGGTGGCTCGCATGATCAGACCCGTACTATTGCAGCTGAGTATGCCGATCAGGTTTTTATTCAGGAGTCTGACCGGGTGGCAGGAGCACGGAACGATGGGTTTGCCCGTTCTCACTATGATCTGGTTGCCACTACGGATGCAGACAGTGTAGTTGCCCCGAACTGGGTGGAACATGTCATCAAATCATTCTCTGATCCTGAGGTGGTAGTCTCATTCGGTCCGGTTACCTCTATCGATAAGACTCCTGAGAATCGCCGATATTCGCTTCTCTTTAATGGACTTATGCGATTTGGGGCAATGACGAGTCTTTATTACTATACTCTGGGGTGTAATACTGCTTTCCGGAAGCAGGCACTCATGCAGGCGGGAATGTACCGGATTCTTGATGCTGGGGATGATCTTGAGATCGCAGTCCGCATGCGAAAAATGGGGAAAGTAAAATTTGCACCAGATATGAAAGTGGGGTTTGATTTCAGGCGGTATGATCAGTTCGGATTCTGGAAGACCATTTATGAGTGGTATTCCATCGTTCTTCAGGGAGGAATATCTGATAAGTACTCATACACTCGTCGATTGTATGATAATCACGACGAAAAAGGTTCAGAGCCTATGAGCGGAATGGAAAAGGCTGATTAACGTCAGGTTCAGCAGGTTCCAGTCCGACATTTTGCATTCTGTAAGGGATACCCCCGTTTTTTCTCCATGTTCTTCGCCCTGCAGACTCTCATCAGTAGAGAAACCAATGATTTCCAAATCAGCAGGAAAATCTGAAAACCACGATTGACCGGTTCAATACGAGGTGGTCTTACCGGTAATTGTTGTTCCCGTCTTCTGGGTTACGGTTCCAATTGTGTCCTCCTTCTGCTCTGGCTGAGTATTCACATCATTCACCGAAGAAAGCCCTGATCTCCCAAACCATCCCTCGTTCATGCTCCGGTCGGTTGCCATCGCTGTATCATATACTGCAATCGCACCCTCATAATCCTCAACCGCTATCTTTGCCTCCATCTTCGCTTTGGTCCTCCGCCAGAGTTCTGCTTCATACCCTGAATACTGGGGCGTATTGGTGATGAGCGAGGCTGCACTCCCAAAGAGTTCTGAATCTGAAGTTACTTTGAACAACCCGATGCTGTCCTTCTCAAACTCCCTAGCCTGCCTCTGGAGTTCCACAGCCGTTGCTTTTGGATCAGCAGCAGTGGCTTCACCACCTGCATGACCCTCGGCATTACCGGTGACATAATCTGCAAAATTTCCGCTCCAGTAGGTATAGAGATCAGTCACCTCGCCAAGCCTGTTTTCAGCTGCAGTTTTCAGGTCTGTTTCTGCACCAGTTCCACCCGACAGACGGAAAAAAACTAGTTTTGAAAGCCGTTCTGCTTCTGACCGGGTCAGTGCCCGGATCTTCTGATTACGTTCATAAACCGAAGGTTGACACCCGTTGGAATCATACAATGAATTGGTACGGATGGTGGCAGAAATCCGGATCTCTCCATAAGTATGAGTGTCATACCAGAACGCAATCCAGTCTTCGACATGATGATCATATTCAGTATCCCGCTGTTCTTCATGGATCACTCCACCAGGAAAAACTGTATAATCGACATATGGTTCGACCCTTCCTTTGATCCACTCCCTGAATACCTCAGGAGATGTGAGGGTGAGTGCTGAAGCAGGATTATCAATGTAGTTCAATGTGATCTGTACAGAGAAAAAATCGCCTGGTTTTTTGTCGATTCGTCCATCCTTCATACCGGGAGGACAGGTGAACCGATCATATCCCATCCACCCATAGGTGACATAATAATAGTTCTCCTGGGAATCTTCGTGATCGATATGGGGGGATTCTGAAAATTCAAGTCCACCGGTCGCCTCTCCTGCGGTAGGAAACGCCGATTTTAGCCGGCTTTGGATATCAGCCGGTATGATATATCCACAGACCGGAGAAACGACACTCAAAAGAAGTAGTATTACCAGAATAAGACACGTATCGCTCAGAATATGTCGAAATCCCCATGTGGTCTGAAACGACAAAGATCGAACCATGATTCTCCTCCGAACAGATCAATACCTGGAGTTGATGAAACACTATAACTCCTATCGTTCTAATAAAGGTATTCCAGTTCATGGCCTGGCATGACCGAAACTACCTGTCAGAGATTGTACGACCGGCCATCTCCTCACCGATATCCCGGCACCGGGAGATTCCATCAAGATATGCCTGATAGAGTGAGTTTCCTTCCCTGATACTTCTGCAGACTGTTTCAGTAATTCCTCCAGGGGTGCTCATTCTGCTGATATAGGCAGTCCGTTCAGGCCCGGAGAGCTCCTGTGGTGCAACAGTGCATGCCCACGATAATACCCGGGAATAGAGGTGTCCGAAGCCCTCGCCTGCACGGATCTCGTTCTCTATATCCAGGTTCTGATCTTTCGCCACAAGGAGGGCTGCCGGAAAGCAGACACCTGCGGTAATATCGTGCATCTGTTCTTCATCAGAAACAACGATTACTTCCAGCCCTATCTTCGTGAGATGATCACGGATAACCAGGGATCCGGGATAGAGTCCGGCAATACTTTTTCCTGCGAGAACTGTCTCCGGGCCGCTTGGCATCATCCGGTGGACCGGGATATTCCAGAGATTCTGAAGAGTCCAGGTAGAGATCCCGGCCATGCAGGAGATGACGATGGTAGATGGTGAAACCGGAAGCCTGGATAATGAAATCAGCGACTGGGGCCGGATTGCAATAAAAATAAGGGATGCTTTCTGAAATATTTCCTCGTTGGAAGTGACGTTTCTTCCAAGACCGGATCTATTGATAGCTTCCAGAGTCTGCTGGCTGCTACCATGTGAGATGAGTATCCGGCTGTTCGGATATCCTGCCTGCCGGTGAGCAAGTGCAAGTGCCCGTCCCAGATGACCGGCTCCGATGATTCCAATTACCGCGGGATCGGTAGTGAGTGGTCCGGAAAGCATATGAGACGGATGCCTGTCAGAAGGGGATAGTGAGTTCATAATAATCCTTATTCAACCGGTCAGGACCTATGTTATGCACCAGATCTTATCTGATTTTGCAACGATAGTCAGAATATGTTTATGAACTCATGGTAAAAACAGAGCAGGTTTAATTATGAATTTTTTTCAACCTGAACCTGATTGGTATCATACACTACATTATTCTCTTTATCAAATTCATCGATCACGTTTTGCGAGTCGATGAATGCTCCAATCCAATAAATTCCGGCAGGGACGGTATTGTCGATAGTAAACATTTTCGTATCAGACGAATCTCGCTGTTCTCCCGCTCCAAGACCACTCACTGAATCGCTACCCAGTATGTATATGCCCGCATTTCCGAATACTGGATGGTATGTTATCATATCAGTTAAGAAATATGTAATAGTAAATTTCCCTGAATCCACTGCTCCCTTATTTTGGATAGTGAGCGTACCTGCTATCACATTTGATTTTTGTTTCATAGAGAGTTTAGTGATAATAAGATCAGGAAGATCACTCGTGATTAATTTATCAGATATCTCTGATTGACTACTTTGTTCTATCCCCGGGTTTTGGGTTGGGTTACTAGTAGGTACTTGGTCAGGGTCCTTTTTTGAAATTTGAATTATAACTGGATCCGGTCCGGTGGATTTTTTTTCACTTATTTGAGTAGATTTTGAACTATCTTCAACAGGCTCAGGAGAGGCAGTGGGTGGTAATGTAATATCTATAGGCACTGAGGTCTGAATAACCAGGTTGGTAGTTTCTTGTATATCGGCAGACTTCTGCATCACATCAGGCGTTTCGGATCCCGAAATATCAGGAAATACTGCCTTATCAATCTTTTTTATATGGTCGTTTAATTTTCCTGAATTATAGAATTCTATCTGATTATCTGAACTAGTACCGATAATCAGAGGGGTTGTAAATTTATAGAAAACTGCATCATTAAATTCACTTTTTTGCTCATTCCAATCTATTCCGGTCATGAAATAAACACTGAACATTCCGGTACCCATATTCTTGACAGTGCTAGAAGATTTCGAAGGTATATAAATTGCAAACAATGGTGTTTGATCACCTCCTTTTGTGATGACAGCAACTATATCATTTGATTGTCCATCGTTTATGAGATTTAACAAGAATTTTCCATCTGTAGGAGGTGTTCCATATATGTATGAAGGATCCACTGAGTCCGCTAGAGCAAAGCCAATACACAGGTTTAGGGACAATATTGTAAGGAAAATCCTCACGGATGATGAACAAGACATAATTTTACGTTATCTCCATATAATATAAACCTACTGAATTATTATTTGTATTGAGTTGAGGCGGTCAATGTAAGATACTGCAGAGATATCATTTTCTTATCTGCACAAATAAGCCAATGTGAATTCTAATGATTTTCAATAGAACCCTCAAATTGCTTACATCAAGATAAAGACATTCTCTCCCCTATTTAACCCTTCAATTATAAAATAGAGGTTACATACCCCATGCAATAATGGAAATACAGGAACGCGATAGGCAAGTTCTAAAAAAGTCAGCGATGAGCCTTTGGCTCGCAGATGATAATGAAACGCCCAGAAAAATAAGCCCTATGTAGGGGTATTTTCTAATGTTTCATGAAAGGGGAATTTAATGTCATTTTACATTGCTCGTTAATCCTTTGTATACATAAAGTTTAACATTTATAGAATAAATCTTCTTTATAATTAGGACTCACTAGTTCCGGATATTTTTGGGAAGACCCCTTCTTCAATCTTTTTTATTCGACCACCCGTATTTCCTGAATTTGCATATAGTTGGACCAGGTATTCAGAATTTTCTCCTACGATCAACGGTGAAGCCACCTTATAGAAAACTGCATCATTAAACTCATGTTTCTGTTCATTCCAGTCAACACCAGTCATGTAATAAAGATTGAACATTCCCGTTACCATATTTGGTATTGAACTTGTTGTTTTAGAAGGTATATAAATCGCAAATATTGGTGTTTTATCTCCACCTTTTGTGAGAACAGCCACCATATCGACTGATTCATCGTTATTTGTAATTTTTAACGCTGATTTTCCACCAGTAGGAGTCTTTCCATATATGTATGATGGATCCGTTGATTCTGCGA
>NZ_JAJRBM010000352.1 GCF_028679455.1 Methanospirillum sp.
GGTGACAGCCAGTATTCAGGAGGTCTCTAATCTGATCCTGAATACTTCACAGGAAGCAGGTGATGCAGCGGCAGCAACTGAAGAGGCCAGTGCATCTATCGATGAGATTGGAAGGATCATGAACGGGGTGGTGGGCATCGTAGATAATGTCTCCAAAGAGATGACCAAGTTCAAGGTAACCTGAATCCCTGATACTCCTATTTTTTGACCATTGGGTTGTAAGGATCACAAAACCGTCTACCGCTGTATCTGTGTCGGAAACGTGGAACAGATATGAGGCCGGAACAGGTTATCTGGAATTATCAGTAATCTATCATGACCTGTTCATTACCGAGAGGAAGTCAAGGGCCAGAGTTGCGATACGGTCCGTGTACTGGTACATCATACCATGACCTCCCCCTTCAATTGGTATCACCTGTGCAGAACTGATTGCTGATGCAATTTTTCTTCCTTCTTCCAAAGGAGTTATGATATCTTCAGTTCCCGCCAGGATCAATACCGGCATGGTAATCGTAGCCAGTGATTCAATATCCAAATTCCATTGGTTTATTGCATTCAATTGTCGGAAGATGGTAGAAGGATGTACCGGGTGAGACGAGGGAGGAAAGATTTTTCTTAAATCCTTATGTTCGTTGAGAAAAGCAGGAGGAAATCGTGCCTGAAAAGCAATGATCTCAGGACGTGAGGTATTAATCCAGGGTTCAATTCTGGTATAAGTATCTCCCCCGTCCTTTGATACGCAACATAACAGAAGAGAACGAACTTTTTCAGGATGGAGAGCAGCAAGTTGCAGTCCGATCATGGAACCCATGGAATAGCCGAAGATGTGAGCATCTGAAAGTCCAAGCATATCCATAAGATGGAATACATCTTCAGCCATTGCCGGGATAGAACATTCCAGTTCCTCACCTGAAGAATCCCCAATACCCCGGTTATCAAACAGAATCAGGCGATATCCTGATGAAAGTTTAAGAAGCAATCTTCGATCCCATGCTGACATGGTCCCTCCCACTGCCATTATCAATATTATTGGCTCTCCTTCTCCGATTGATCGGTATGCAGTCTGAATTTCACCAGTTTGGATGGTGTGTACTGGGTATTGGATCAGCATATCCTGCATGGTATCACTCCATGAAGTATCGTCCTAACTTCCCTCTTAAAAGATGAGACCGGAATTTGATAGGAGACCTGATTGAAACCGCATAAATGAGAGGTATCGTGTGTATTCACGGTATCTTATCTGGTCTTTGCATGGGTATCAGACAGATAATCAGGATGTATCTCCTGATGTACAAGAAATGTAACAACAAAGAGCACTATGCTGATTATGAGGGCAAACGAGAATGCCAGGTGAAATCCTGATGCAAGATCTGTTGTACTGATAGTAGTCAGTGTTGCCATGGAAAGTTCATTCCTAAAGTTTATGCCAGGAATACCATACATAAAAACGATGTTGAAGATGGGTATCCCAATAATGAGCGGAATAAACCTTGACAGACTGATAAACCCCGAGATCATCCCCTGGTATTTCTTTGAGATTGAGTGGATAACCATGTTCGATCCTGATGTCCAGATCAGACCTGACCCAAACCCTATCAACGCCAGGCACAGGACTATATACCAGGAACTCATATCCGGCTGAATACCTGATATCAGGGAATAACCGGCAACAACCGGGATGCAGGCAGCGATATTGATCAGTCTCCCCCCAACCCGGTTATAGAGTATCCCTGAAATCGTTCCTCCAGCCATTAGGGCAATGGGAAATGAGGTAAATATCAGGCCAACTACTGACGGGGAGAGTTTCTGGACCAGTTGCAGATAGAAGGGAACAAGATAAACAAGGCCGTTAAAGGTGATGAACATCAGGATCGTCATCGCATTCGTCAGAAAAAAATTCCTCTTCTGAAACAGACGCATCTCAAGCAGGGGATCTGAAGCACGAAGTTCAGCCAGCACAAACCCTGCGAGGGTGAGAACTGCCAGCATGGAAGAACCAATGATAACAGGGTTATTCCATCCCTTGATCTGCCCTTCTGAAAAGGTAAAGAGCAGGGAACCCAGCCCCACAAAGATCAGGACTGCTCCGGTATGATCAAATCCAGGACTCCACTGTTTGGATGGCATTTCCGGGATGACCTTTGAACCAAGGAGAATGGCCCCGATGCCGATGGGGACATTGATGAAAAAGATCCAGCCCCAGGATAGGTACTGGGTGAGTATTCCCCCGGCAGTCGGTCCGATTGCCATTCCCAGACCTGCAAACGTAAAGATGGTTCCCATTGCTTTTCCCCTGAGTTCCATGGGAAGATAGGCGGCAACCATAGCTGGTCCGATAGCCGTGATCATGGAAGCGCCAACTCCCTGGAGTGCTCGTGAAGCGATTAATACTGGAAATGAATTCAAAAATTCAGGAAGAAATCCACAAAAAAAAGATCCGAGAGTGAATATGAGGAATCCTGAAAGAAACATTTTTTTGAACCCGATGATATCTGATGTTTTACCGAAGATCAGGACAAAACCTGCCATTACCAGTACATACACCGTCAATGTCCAGCTTGCCGTGCCTGGCAGAATGTTGAATAATTTTGATATCGTGGGGAGGGCGACATTTACGATTGTTCCATCGAATGCCGCCATAAAGTTAGCGAGTGATATTGAAACGATAAGGAGCGTGAACCCGGTTTGAGAACTCCCGGGTCTGATGGATTCCATAAGGTAACTCTGCTTTTAGTGCATAAGAGTATGGCGTAAATTACCTGAAAATCGAGATGAAAATTTTTCATGCAAAATTCAATGATATGAGGAGGGATGTGAATATCCTGAGATATATCTGCTCTATTTTAGGTCTCATTTTATCGCAACTTTGGCTATGAGCAAACACCCAAATAGTATTTTTGCTATACTACAAGTTGCCTCGGTAGTAACTAGAATTACGGCATCTCACATGATGATCCAGGTTTGGTTTGTTGATTGGTTAATCTAAATCCATAACCTGTCTGAATCAACCCGCCGTTCGTCACTGGAACGACCCGGGCGATATTGAAACGTGTGAGCATCCATGGTACCTTTGTCGTGTACTTAAAACATTTGTGATCTGAACTGCAGAAGAGGAGTGGGAGGATCGTATGAACGTGCTGGATAATATTCAAATTGGCAGAAAATTACTGGGATCATTTTTGGTTGTGGTACTGATTATGATTCTTGTCGGAGCAGTGGGGTACATCGGGGTAACCACAACCAACGACTATCTCACCCGGATGTATAATGAACAGTTTATTCCCACTGATCAGATCAAAACCATCGAGTCAGAACTCTGGCAGATACGGGGAAATACTCCCGGATACCTGTTCCTGGTTGCTGACCGGGAAAAAAATAAGGTTCAAAATAATCTCCTGAGTACCTACATCGATGCCAACCTATCCTCATATGAGGTTTATATCAGGTCCGATGAAGAACGTAAGGCATACACTGAAGCCGTGAGGGCCTGGGCTGGATACAAAGCGGCTCTTGTAAAGTTTTATCCGATTGCTGACTCTGGTGATACCCAGGCTGGAATCACCGCACTCACCACCGGTGATGTGGTGACCGAACGAAAGGCATTATCAACAGCATTGGACACCCTTGTCCAGCTGAACCTGGAGAGTGCCAGGAATCTTGAGACAGACGGTGCAAATACCGTTTCAAGCAGCATAATCATGCTGATTATCGCAATCATTGTCGGAGCGGTATGTGCAATTTCTCTTGGTTATCTGATCAGCCATAGTATCACTGCTCCATTGTCCAAGGGAGTGGAGATGATGCAGGAGATGGAACGTGGCCACCTGGACAACCGACTGAAGATGAACCGGAAAGATGAGATCGGTGTTCTTGCGAGAGCTATGGATCAGTTCTCTGATGAACTGCAGTTTGAGATCATTGCAGGGATGAAGAAGATCGCCGGAGGTGATCTCTCTGTCTCTATGAAGGTTAAAGATGAACGTGATGAGATCTCTCCTGCGTTTAACCAGTTAATCTCTGCAATCAATGGAATTACCGGAGAGATTGGCTCTCTCATTATGGAGGCAGAAGAGGGGAGACTCCAGAAACGCGGTGATACGACTCAGTTTTCTGGTGCATACCAGAACATCGTTGTTGGTATCAACAATATGCTGGATGCGATAACCACCCCGCTCAACGAAGCACTCCGAGTTGCAGGTCTGTACTCAAAGGCTAAATTCAGCGCACGGTTTGATCAACAGGTACGTGCGGTAGGAGAGTTTGAATCCCTGAAAGAAGGGCTGAACACCATCGGTTCAGAACTTTCTGCAGCAATCAGCGACATTTCAGAACAGACCAGTGCTCTCTCGGCATCTTCTGAAGAAGCAGCAGCAAGTATCGAGGAGATCACGGCCGGTTCAGCTACCATAGCCCAGAGTGTGGGAGTTGTGGGAACCAATGCTGAAGCAAGTGTGAAAGCAGTTGAGCAGGTTCTAACTGCTATGGAAGAACTGAACACATCAGTCTCGACTGTGGCAGCGAAAGTTGAATCGGTGAGCAGGCTGACGCAACAGACGAATGATACTGCATCCAGCGGTGTGAAGCAGGCAGCGGTAGCAGAGGCAGGAATCTCGGCTATCAAAGGGGCAGTACATGATGTTGATACCACCATTCTGGATATCCGCAGTCAGATGGATGAAATTAATAAGATCGTGGATATTATCAGCGATATCTCAGATCAGACCAATCTGCTCGCACTCAACGCGGCTATTGAAGCCGCACGGGCTGGTGATGCCGGGATGGGATTTGCCGTGGTTGCTAATGAGGTAAAAACGCTCGCACAGGAATCACAGAAATCTGCAGAGAATATTGCACGGATTATCTCTTCACTTCAGACCCAGTCTGAACGGGCAGCGACAGCAATGAGTCTTGCCACCAGCGAAGTATCCAAAGGGTCTGTTGCCATCACTGATACGATTGAGTTTTTCCATACCATTGCCGGTCAGGTTGAGGCTATTTCACATGATATGACCGAGGTTTCCAGTCTGTCCGAAGAGGAAGCAGCGGTAGTTCAGGAGATCACCTCAAGTGTTTCTGAAGTAAGATCGATGGCGGTAGAAACTGCTCAGGAAGCGGTTGGTTCTGCTGCAGCAACTGAGGAGTCATCAGCTGCATTGAATCAGGTCTCTACGATTATCAGTGATCTCTCCCTGATTGCAAGCCGGATCAATGAATCGATTGTGAGACTTAATGGATGAGATGATAGATTGTCTGGGTTTTAGATCCAGGTTGGTATCTTTTTTTGTGTGAGCATTACTCGATTTCAGTCAACTTCACCCTTCCGGCATTCCAGGGTAACCGGGGCTATTTTGTATCGTTTCAGGATCCATCCTGAGGACTGGCAGTCATCTTCCAGGTGTGAGATGATCCTCCTCCGGACAAATGGGTTTTCAGGATCCCGTACCCGAATGGTAATCACCGGATAATCGATTTGAACTCCTAAAATATTATGATGAGCCTGCCAGTGTCTCCTGCTATGCTCGTTAAGCCCGTCTTCAATAAGCATGAACACCTCGGGCGGGCACCGGTCAGTGCCGATATCGATCGCATCAGCGATACGGAACACTGCAGCGAGAAGCGGAACCCGGATATCTGCCCGGTCTTCTGAGATATCCATCAGATTGGTATGCGTATCATGATACCTGATAATTGTCTCCAGAACTGCATACTCCCTCTGATTCAGGATTCCCTGGATGGTTTGATCTACCCGGATCATCTCAACCGAGAGACCCGGATGGGTGCTCCGGTTAAAAATTGAGAGGGGGTGGAGGTACCCGAGATCATGAAGCCATGCCGCGAGGTAGAGGTAAAAAACCTCTTCACTGGTGATCTGAAATCCGGAATACCTGATAATCCGGTTGATGTTCTGAATGATGGTGGCCGAGTGAAGAACCCCGTGTGACTGATATACCGGAAGGCCCCGGGGGATGAATGGAAGGAGCCGGGTTGCATACTCCTCAATTACCTCAACACGGGTACACAGATCAGACCCGGAAGTGAGCCGGTACCGGGTTTTCTCCTCCTGATTATTCATCTGATCCGGCCATTATCTCCAGTTGGGTTCTTCAATCCTTTCTGATCAGGATCTTTTTTGCTGATGAGCCAAAGAAATGATATCCTGATCCTCCCTGCATGATCGTGGTAAGCAGACTGTCTGGATCGGTGACGATATCACCACCGATAGCAGTAACCCCCCGCTCAAACAGGATATCAGGAATCATACTGATCGTAGGCCCGCCTATGATAACCGGGACACCTTCCGGGATCCGGGAGAGCAGGTCCTCCGTGGTTCCGGTTACCATCGTTGCACCGGTCATCACGACACATCCTGCACTGGCAAGCACCGTGTCCTGTTCTTCGGGAGGAACAAATAATGGCAGTTCGTCTTCCCTGAGTGCATTTTGATTCAGTTCAAAGATCCGGTACGCTACTCCCCTTAGTTTCAGCCGGTGAATCACCGGCCAGAGTGCTCCCACCACCACTACCGTACGTTTCGGATCGATATCGTCCACAAGATCAAAAGCGTCTTTATCCTCTTCAATCCGGTAGGTCCCTTCCGGAACGATATCCATGTACCAGACAGACAGAGCGTTGACAATACTGATGAGCACCGCCCTGACCAGCGGAGCAGGTGAGTGGATATGAGTTAGGATCTCATCCAGGGTGACGCCCTGAAGTTTTCCGCAGTATGGCATTGCACTAGCGGCAGTGGTGCAGCATACTGCTTCCGGGATGAGATCCACCGGGGTGAAACATATCCCACCGTACCCGTTACTCAGTTTTACCCCGGTGAAGAATACCCCGACCACAACTTTTTCCAGGGTAATCTGTGAGAATGATCCTGGAAGTCGTGTTCGGAGCAGGTCAATCGTTTCGTTCAGGATCTGATCGGGCTTTGGGTGTTGATCTGGGTTTGTTGTCATAGGATCTCCAAGGGTTCTGATTGCATACCGGTATCCCCCGCATGGGTAGGTACCTGAAGAGTATCTCACGATTCTTGCGACGATATTTGCGTATCTATTTAACTATCCTGCTGAAAGAAATAACTAATGATTGATATCACCTCAATTGACTGGAATGAAGCATGGAAAAAACCTGAAGAGGGTGAGAAAGGGAAAAAATTATTTGTCAGTTGTGCTGACCGGTGGTCTGAGAAAGAGCGATGTGAAAAGTTCAACCAGACTGTTCGTGAGAATAACTGGGAAGCTTCCCGGGCTAGAATTGCCGGGATGGAACTTTCTCCTCATTCGCGGGTTCTGGATATTGGAGCAGGCCCGGGCTCTCTGGCAATCCCCCTTGCCGGTATCGTGAAAGAGGTTACCGCGGTAGAACCTTCAGCAGCCATGCGTGAATGCCTGCTTGCAAACATCGATGAATTCGGGATAACGAATCTCAATGTTGTTGCAAAGCGATGGGAAGAGGTGGATATTGCCGGGGACCTTGCTCCCCCGTATGATGTTGTATTCGCGTCTTACTCACTTGGATTTCCCGATCTCAGGGAAGGGCTGCTGAAGATGGATCAGGTATCAGGTTCATACGTGTATATCTTCTGGTTTGCAGATATGCTCTCACCATGGCAGAAAAATTATGGGGATATCTGGGAGGAACTCTATGGTATTCCGTTCAAAAGATACCAGAAACCAAATATTATCTTTAACCTGCTTCATCAGATGGGTATCTATGCAAATGTGGAGGTCATCAAAGAAGATCATGTCCAGAAGTTCGTATCACTGGATGAAGCGGTAACTGATCAGGGAGCAGGTCTTAATCTGGAGACACCAGGGCAGTATGCGGTACTCAGATCATACCTTGAGAAGAAACTGGCCTTTGAAGACGGGTACTACACGATGCACAGTGCTTCTCCCCGGGCAAAAATCTGGTGGAAAAAAGATTGATTTGGATATCAGATCAGGTGTATCTTCAGCGTTATGCTGTTTTAAATCTGAATCTGAAAGAGATCGTATGCTGGGGCATGACCTCGGATGTCCTACCTGATTTGATCTTATTACATTAACAAATCAATTCAATCAAATACTTTTTAATGATGTAACTACAACTAGTACCTGCCGGAGTAAGAAGTCCTGGAGCAGCATCCTAATGAGGATATGTGTCAGAACTTCTGAGCGTGCTGGAGGACGGGCACGGTTTCATCATGGAACCCCGCCAGCACTACAAGGTCATCAACCGATAATCCCGGTGATACCTGCATCACCTATTCCCTCCACAGGAATGTGATATGTTCCGGCAAAACAAGAATCAGCCTTCACAGATTCTTGCAGGCATAATTATCCGTTCATCGACCAGATATCCAGGGCAGGAACGAATAAGGATACCCTGAACTACCCGCTGTTCACCAGTCTGTCCCCAGAATCCCTCGGGGAGCATTAGTCTTCATCAGATCTGATCCAAAAAAGATCAAAGTGAGAGAGGTGGAAACAACATCCTGACCAGCACAATACCAGGGTCTTGTCTCATCACACACCATCTCTCTCCGCTTCGATGACTTCAGGACTTTTGACACCAAAGTTGTAGAAGTTGAATCAAAATGAGTGGTCTTATTGAACCACGATGAATCCGGATCTGGTCATGGTTCCGCTCTTTGTTCCCTTGGAACTTTTCAGGGTGACTGTATATGTCCCCCTGTTCTGATAGGTATGCCGGGGGTTTTTAAGACTTGAACTACTCCCGTCTCCAAAGTTCCAGCGCCACGCCGTAGTTCCCGATGACGAATCCTGAAACTGGACGGGTAGTGGCGCATTTCCTGAACGGGGTGCTGCCGTGAATGACGTGGTAAGATTACCGATAGTGGTATCCCCGTCTGTTGATGATCCGCCTGAATCACCTGCCAGAGCAACTGCTTTGGCTGCATTTAACCGTCCACCGGTCAGTACTTTTCCCTTCAGTGAACTCATGGTATCAACACCGTTCAGGATCTCTGCTTTTACCGCTGCGTTGGACTGTGAAGAGTTTTTTGCATACACGAGTGCCGCAACCCCTGCAACGTGAGGAGTTGCCATAGAAGTTCCTGAAAGATATGCGTACTTATTGTTGGGATACGTGCTCCTGATCTTTACTCCTGGTGCAGCCAGATCAACTGATGTAATCCCATAATTTGAGAACGATGCGAGTTTGTCCTTATAGTCGGTTGCAGCAACCGAGATGATATTGGATCCCGGGTACGATGCAGGATACAAAGGAACTGAATCGATATTTGTGGCATCATTGCCTGCTGCACATACCACTACTGCTGATGAGGCATCGATAGCCTCTTTCAAGGCTCGTGAGTATTCGGTTCCTCCCCATGAGTTAGAGATTATCTTTGCTCCCATCTTGTTTGCATACAGAATGGCAGATATCGCATCCGAAGTATAACCGCTTCCTGATGAATCCAGGAATTTCAGTGGCATTATCGTTGCGTTCCAGTTCACCCCGGCAACGCCGGTTTTGTTATTTCCTACCGCTGAAATGATTCCTGCACAATGTGTTCCATGTCCGTGATCATCCATGGGGTTGTTATCCGTATTGGCAAAATCCCATCCCCTGATATCATCGATGTAGCCGTTTTTGTCGTCATCAATTCCATTTCCTGCAATCTCACCTGTGTTTGTCCAGATGTTTGCAGCCAGGTCTTCATGGGTATAATCAACACCGGTATCCACTAATGCGACCACGACCGATGCAGATCCGACCGTAGTATCCCAGGCCTCAGGAGCATCGATATCAGCATCGGCAGTTCCTGAAAAGGGCGTCTGGCCGGTGTTATGAAGACCCCAGAGCAGTGAAAATCCGGGGTCATTCGGAGTTACGGATGCTATGGTGGATGAACCGGATGAGTCACTCACTGATTCTCTGTTCTCATCAGGAGAGAGGGCGATGATGGTATCCGCTTCTGCATACAGGACCTCACTATTGTTTGCGTATTCCGCGATGGCCTCCTCTGCTGACCGGTTGTCTGGCGGTCTGACGATCTGCATGCCTGGAACTCCCATTGGGGAGAAGTCCGCAAGCACGGATCCACCCACCTTTCGGTTCATGGTATCCATGAATGAATTCAGAGTTGCATCAGGCCCTTTTGCATCAGGTTTATACCTGACGATGATACGGTCCTGGGCATGCTGGGGAGTAACTTCAATTGCCTTTCCGGTAATCCCTGATGAGTGTTGGTTCATCTGCATCTCTGCCCCGGTTGGCAGAGATGCGATAATGATAAGCAGAATGATGGATATCCCGATGCTCACATGGTAGTTATGATTCATATAATTCCTGACCCTGATGACACCAAACTCTGATGCTGGTTATAGAAGTATCCCCTCAAACGGTGGGCACTGTCAAGTATCTTAGTCGAGAATCATATTAAAATTAATATAAAAGAATTGTGGATATTACTGGTTTGGTATTCGGTCTTTCCATTATTATGGTGTAATAACCATGAACCTGATCTGAGTCACAGTAATTTCATGAGCATGTGATCCTCATTACTATATATGCGGAAATTTGCCCTCCACGAAAAAGGAGGCATCATCCAGGAACTGGATGCAACCCTTTGTACCGTCCGGATTCGTATTCCTGCAGGAATAATAACTCCAAAACAGATGTCTGGTATCGGTAAAATAGCAGAAAAATTTAGTGCCGGTGTTCATCTGACTACCCGGCAGACCGCTGAACTGTTCCATGTAAAACCAGAAGATCTCGAAAAGGTAGTGAAGGCACTTGAGAAGAATGGGACACCACTCGGGGCAGAGAAGTCAGAAATTGTAAATGTGACCGCCTGTCCCGGCACTGACCGGTGTAAATATGCCCAGTTCGATTCTATCGCTCTGGCTCTTGCCCTTGATAAGAAACACTTTGGCCGTGATATGCCGATAAAGGCACGTATCGCGATATCAGCCTGTCCCAACTCCTGTATGAGTGAAAAGCTGAATGAGATCGGAATAACCGGGGTAGTCAGACCATACCGGATTCCCGGCACCTGCACCGGGTGTGGAACCTGTACACATTACTGCAGGGAAGATGCCATCGCCATCAAAAACGGGGTCATAAAACTGGATGAAGATGCATGCGTCCATTGTGGTATGTGTATTCACAGTTGTCCGTTTCATATCATCAAATCAGACCCCCCGGCCTATCATATCACTGTTGGAGGAAAACGGGGGCGGCATCCCAAGATCGGTAAGCATTTTGTCACTGTCAGAAGTCCGGAGACTGTGGACCTCTGCATTGAAAAAATCGTCCAGTGGATCTACCGCAGGGCCTGGGGTGATCTGCTGCTTCCTGATCAACTTGATGATATCGGGTTTGATGCGTTCAGGACTGATGTGATCAACTCCCTTCCTCCGGAAGAGATCGTATCAGGATAGGAATCAGTTGAATTTTTTTTCGCGAAAAATAGTTATTGTTGTTCTTCAGGTTCAGCTTCAGTCTGATCTACCTTGCCCACCGAGGCAAGGTACAGCACAAACCGATCTTTGCCGTCAAGATTCAGCATCTCATTCATACCCTGGTCCTTGAATGCACCGATGGCACAACAGCCACATTCGACCGGTAGTACAGAAAGGTACAGATTCTGGCAGATGTGTCCGGCATCGAGGAAGAGGTTACGGTATCCCCGTTCTGCGTACTTCCAGATCATCCGATATGCGTCAGCAGCCCAGATAAATACCACCGCTGCCTGTTTCACGCACGGTTGATCAAAACAGGCTGCACTCAGATCTTCCTGTAGGTCAGGGTATGCAGGGAGTGTTTCGAGTGAATGATCGAGCGCGATATACCGGTAGATCCCTGGTTTGATCCCCTTTACACGGTTGATTGCAAGATAGGTGTCGATGGCATGGCAGCATCCTGCCGATGGCACGGTCCTGAATGCTCCTTCGGGAAAAGCCCATTTCACTCCTGCAGTACACCAGAGCAGATAGGAGAGCTCCGTAAGGGTGAGCGATTCATCGGTGTAATCCCTGAAACTCTCCCTGAGTTCTATTGCCTCTGAGAGATCCAGTTCATGAACTGTTTCCCGGTCCGGGTCAGGCAGTTCGATAAGATCCCCTGCTGGTGGTTCTTCCAGTTCAGGTTGATTGACACCGCTCCTCTCATCAGAAGTGATCGGGTCATCACCGTACCGGGTTGATTCAATAAATTCAATGCCTTTCATGATTGAATGCCCTCAGAATGGTCCTGTGCCTGGGCTTCGGCATATTCAGGTCCGGGAATATAACTCTCACCTGGTCTTCCTGCTCCTTTTAGCGTGACTGATTCGGGGTATCCATCTGATTTCTGCCACATTGATGACGAGAGGAACTCAATAAGCGGGGATATCTCGCATAAACCAGCCGGACTATCGCGGTAGATGAGCAGGATCAGTTCACCATCCCGGCAGCCGACGCCTATTGACCTGAGTGGTTCGGGGCATCCGGACTTGAGGAGCCTGAATACATCGGTTTCTGGTGCCATGGCAGATTCGGGTAGGAAAATACCGTGACATGTTCCTTTACATAGCGATGCTGCTGCTCCGATTGCTGAGAGTGGTCGTATGATCAGGTGAGCGTTCCCTGAGAAAAATGTCGCCTGCAGGTGGTCAGTCAGGATATCTGATACTCCGGCTATGAGAATTCCCTGTTCATCCTCGTGCTGCCTGGTCAGACGAACCGTGACCATCGCTCCTTCCCGGTATCCTTCCTTGACTACAGGAATATGAAGCACGGCATTTGATCTGACCGCCTGCATCTGTCCTGCTGCACCTCGTGGACGGGGGAATACAAAATCCTCACCGCGAATCCTTACAACTGAGACCGGGATGAACTCATCAATTCCTCCGTCGCTTGGAATTGGTTCTGCAGTCCGGGCAGAGGATTCGGGATACTGCTTCAGTACAAAACCCCAGGATCGCAACAGGGGGGTGACAACCTCCCGCCATGCGGTCAGTGATGCCATGGGTTGTCCGGGCAGTCCTATGACTGGTTTATCGTTGATCTTTCCGCAGAGGAGAGTCTTTCCCGGCCGCATCGCTACCCCGTGAAAGAGGATGCTGCCTAGTTCTTCAATCACCTCACGGGTATGATCACGCTTTCCTCCTGAAGACCCGGCTGAGATGATGACGATATCGCATTGATGCACAGCAGTGGTGATAGCCGCTCTGATTTGGTCAGGATCATCAGGAACTATGGGAAATCTGAGTGGCCTGATGCCGGCCTGAATAAGCGATGATGCGATCACTGCAGTATTGCTCTCCCTGACCTGACCGGGCTTTGGTTCATCTCTTCCGGGTACCAGTTCGTCACCGGTTGGAATGAGTCCTATAACCAGGGTTCTGACCTCAACCTCCCCGATGCCGTAGGTAATGAGTGCTCCGATATCCGAAGCAGTGATCCGGTGACCCGGGTGCAGGATGAGGCGTCCCTGTCTGACCTCTTCGCCAGGCTCTCTGATATTCTGATTCATCCGGGCAGGACGACGGACCTGGTAGGTATCTTCTTCACCCATCCAGATCTCTTCGGATGGGATTACCGCGTTATAACCGGGAGGAATCTCCTGGCCGGTACTGATACTTACCGCATGAGTGAGCTGCACCGGGTGCTGATCCCGTGCCTGCAACGTCTCCTCATATTTCACCGCGATACCGTCCATGGATGCGATCCGGGTTGCCGGAACAGTTGCTTTTGCATAAACCGGAGAAGCGAGAATTGTACCATTCGCCTCTTCTGCCAGTACAACCTCACGGTGCGATGGCTGTGAAAAGGTTGCAGTCAGCATTTCTATTGCCTGAGGTAAGGGGATCTTCCGTAAGTACCGTTTCACCAGAGCATCACCTCAACCTCATCCCCGGCCTCATAGCCTTCTTCCCCGGCAGGTATTCTGATGATCCCGTCACTCCATGCAAGGGTGTTCATCAGCCCCGACTTACCCAGAACAGGTGTCGCGGCATCCCCGTCGATCCGAACCCGTAGGTATAGTTCCCGCCCCTGCTCGCTTGGAACACTAGTTGCCATCCTGATCTTCCGTTTGTATACCTTCTGACAGGGAGCTCCTTTCATCGCCTGGACCAGGTGAATGACCACCAAAGTCAGGACCATAAAGGTAGATGCCGGATGACCCGGAAGCCCGATGACCGGGACATTCTCAATTCTTCCGACTATCGTTGGTTTTCCCGGTGCGATTGAGATCCCATGCACAAAAACCTCACCGAGTTCACTTATGGTTGTGGCCGTGATATCGTTGCGGTCCTTTGAACTTCCTCCACTGATGATCACCGCATCGCATTCGTGAGAAGCCCGTAATACGGTCTGGCGAAGTTCTTCAGGATTGTCTCTGATGATTCCGTATCTGACCGGTATCGCTCCCTGCCTGCGTGAGAATATAGAGATCAGA
>NZ_JAJRBM010000353.1 GCF_028679455.1 Methanospirillum sp.
ATTATTTGGAGGGAAGGCCCCCTAACCCAGCCGAGTTCAGGCTTGTTCCTGATGTTGACCTCATGTCCATCGAAGATAAGACTCTTCTCTCAGTTCAGGTCTATCCAAGTGGGATGAGACCCCATTTCCTGAAAAAAGAAGGTCAGGTGGAGGGAGTGTATGTCAGGCTTGGTTCAACCAACCGGAAGGCAGATCAGGATCTGATTTCTGAGTTATCCCGTTCCACTTCAGGCACCTCGTTTGACGAGATGCCGATACCGGACCTCTCAATGGATGACCTTGATCTCGAAGAGGCGAAGCGTTGGTTTCAGGGAATCCGCGAGCTGCATGAAGAAGAACTTGTCACCCTCCGCCTTCTCGTTCCCATGCAGGGAACACTCGTCCCAACCAACGGTGGATTGATTCTCTTTGGAAAGAAGCGGGAATATTATTTTCCCGATGCCTGGATCCAGTGCGGGCGGTTTATCGGGACTGACAAGGCAGATATCTTTGACCACATTGAGATCCACGAGCATCTTCCTGATGCGGTTGAGAGTATCATCCTGTTTCTCAAGAAACATGCGATGAGAGGGGCCGATTTTTCAGAGATACGAAGAAAGGATGTCTGGAGTATTCCGCTCACCATGCTCAGGGAAGCAGTGATAAATGCCCTCGTACATGCTGATTATTCGCAGAAAGGAGCACCAATACGGGTGGCTTTCTTTGATGACCGGATCGAGATAGAAAACCCTGGAATCCTTCTCCCGGGGTTGACGATTGAGGATGTGAAACAGGGGGTTTCGAAGATCCGAAACCGGGTGATTGCCCGGGTGTTCAGAGAACTTGACCTGATTGAACAGTGGGGATCAGGGTTTCGAAGGATTCTTCGAGAGGCCAAAGAACTCGGACTGTCTGAGCCGGTTATTGAAGAGATCGGGATGCGGGTGAGGGTAACGATATTCCTGGCAGAACACCAGGGAATACAAGTAACCGAACAAGTAACCGAACAAGTAACCGAACAAGTAACCGAACAAGTAATACGGCTTCTTCATTGTATGAAAGATACGGCGTTGAGTGTGAGAGAGATGATGTCCTGTGTGGGGCTGAATCATCGTCCGACATTCATGTATGATTACCTGAAACCGGCCTTGGATGAAGGCTTTGTAGAGATGACCCAGCCTGATTCACCGAAAAGCCCTACCCAGAAATATCGGATTACCCGGAGAGGACAGGTGGTGATATTCTCTGAAAAGAAAAGAACTCCTTGAGAGACACTGATATAAATTGAAAGGAATAAAGGGATTTACAGGCCGGCACGATCCACAATAACATCAGCCACTTATTTTGCATCCTGAAAAGGAAAATCAGATGCCTTCAAAAGTTTCCCTGCTTCCCCTGCTGTCATTTTCAAATTTTCAACCTGACAGGATGTATCAGCACCGGCAGGAAATGCAGAAATTCACTTTTCCGGAGTGTCCTTCCCGAGCACCGCAGACGAAACCTAGGCGGTTCCATCGGTGGCAATCGAAGAAGAGATCAGATCCGCAGACATCCCCCATACTCCTACCAAACAGACAAGCCCGGCTGCCGCTATCCATTTCTGCATCTTCATCAGCCTCGAATGATGAAAAAGAGAGATTTAAGCGAGTGTCGTTACCGTGTCGGCCCAGGTTATCCGCGATCAGGATGCTGTCAACCTCGTAGGATGGACGACCACGCTGTCACGTTTGAACGTGATGCTGTAGTTCTCACCGTTGCTGTCATGTGAAGGGGTTCCTCCCATTGCGGTGCTGAGTGCAGCGGTCCCGATGATGGTCGAGATGTCAGTAGTAAGAGCGGAGGAGGTCGTTGCCTTGACCGAGATGGGCCCGACTGTTTTCGCCAGGCCATCTTCATACACGACCTTTCCTGAGTAGTATTCAGTTCCTCTCACTACCCCGGCGATAGTCTGACCTCCGGAGGTGTAGGATACACACCCGAGGGGATTGTTCGTGATGAAATCAGACACGAGGGTCTGAAAGTTTGCCAGGGTGTCAATCGGAGTGGTAAGTGTCCGCTCGGCACTCTTGTTTACGCTCTTTGCTACAAAGTCCGCCATAGTTTGGTCTCCGGCTAGAGTTACTGGCCGATCGTAGTATGACGAGTAAATAAATGAACTCTCATCGTGGCCTAGAACGGGGTGCGGAAATTTAAGGGTTAGAGGATTAGAGCGGTTTGGATTATTCTTTTGTCTAATGGTCTCGAAATACGATTCCCATCATGACGGGTCGGTATGCAGAGAAGATCCTATTGATTTCTGTTCTCCCATCGGTCCGGTTTTAGGTGGAGGTTCATTACTGCAAGGATGATGATCTTCTCATCTTTCTTCTGGTTTGCATATAACAATCCATAGGGAAACCTGTTGAGAATGCATCTCCGGGTATTGGTCGAGAAGGAAGCATATGAATCAGGGAACGTGATAATTCTTTTAATTGCCTGATAAACCTCATCTGCGAATTCTATCCCTAATCCCGGCCGACAGCTCTCATAATATGATACTGCCTGAAGGAGTTCCTGTTCTGCTTCGGGATGAAAATAGAAATTCATTGGAAAGTAATTTTAATATTGGAAAAAACCTGGTTTCCAGGAATCAGAGTAACAGAACCTGTTTCCAGTTCTAAAAATCTCTGCTCTGCTTTTTCAACCCAGAGCCGATCGATTTCAGGATCTCCAGGAAGATTGAGACTCTCTATGAGGCGGTCTATTAATTCTATCCGTTCTTGAGCAGGGAGAGAGAGCACTTCCTGTTCTATTTTTTTGGATATGGATGTCATCCTGCTGATTACCTATAGGTAGTATAGATATTTTTAGTCTGCTGTCCCTCTCAATGGACGACCTTGATCTCGAAGCGGCGAAGCAATGGTTTCAGGGTATCCGTGAGCTGCATGAAGAAGAACGTGTCACCCTCCGTCTTCTCGTTCCCATTCAAGGAACACTTGTCCCTATCAACAGTGGTTTGCTTCTCTTTGGAAAGAAGCGGGACAATTTATTTCCTGATGCCTTGGTCCAGTGCGGACGGTTTATCAGGACTGACAAGGCAGATATCTTTGACCATATCGAGATCCATGAGCATCTTCCTCATGTGGTAGAGATTACCATGCAGTTTCTCAAGAAACATGCAATGAGAGGGGCTGATTTTTCAGAGCTACGAAGAAAGGATGTCTGGAGTATTCCGCTCACCATGCTCATGGAAGCAGTGATAAACTCTCTCGTGTATGCGGATTATTCGCAGAAAGGAGCACCTATCCGGGTGGCTTTCTTTGATGACCGGATCGAGATAGAAAACCCTGGAATCCTTCTCCCGGGGTTGACGATTGAGGATGTGAAGCAGGGCGTCTCGAAGATCCGTAACCGGGTGATTGCCCGGGTGTTCAGGGAACTTAACCTGATTGAGCAGTGGGGGTCAGGGTTTCGGAGGATTCTTCGGGAGGCTGAAGAACTTGGACTGTCCGTGCCGGTCATTGAAGAGATCGCGATGCGAGTGAGGGTAACGATATTCCTGGTAGAATACCTGGGGATACAAGTAACCGAACAAGTAATACGGCTCCTTCACTGTCTGAAAGATACGACGTTGAGTGTGAGAGGTATAATGTCCAGTTTGGGGCTGAATCACCGTCCCACGTTCATGTACGATTACCTGAAACCGGCCCTGGATAAAGGTTTTGTAGAGATGACCCAGCCTGATTCACCGAAAAGCCCTATCCAGAAATTCCGGATTACCCGGAGAGGACAGGCGGTGATATTCTCATAACAGAAAAAATAACTTTTTGAGGGACACTGGTAAAAATTGAAAGGAACAAGGGGATTTATAGGTCAGCATGATCTACAATAACATCTGCCACTTGTTTTGCATTCTGAAAAGGAAATCAGATGCCTTTAGATGTTTCCCTGCTTCCCCTACTATCATTTTCAAATTTCCAACCTGACAGGATGTATCAGCACCGGCAGGAAATGCAGAAAT
>NZ_JAJRBM010000354.1 GCF_028679455.1 Methanospirillum sp.
ATTTATCACCGTAGAAGAGAAACCGGCTCCCCCTGTTGCCAGGTTCAAAAGTGACCGGCGGATGGGGACTGCACCGCTGGGGGTTCATTTTGAGAGTCTTGCATCAGGTGTGGTCTCGTCATGGAACTGGGATCTAGGTGATGGCACTATCTCTTCAGAGAAAGATCCGGTGGTTACCTACACCAAGCCGGGAGTCTATACCATAACCCAGACCGTTACCGGTCCGGGAGGAAAGGATGTTGCGGTCCGCAGAGCATATATCACCGTATCAGCACCTGTCACGCCTCCGGTCGCGGTGATCTATGCCGAACCTGTTGAAGGAGCTGCTCCGCTTACGGTGAAATTCCTGGACATGTCTACCGGTCTGGTAACCGGGTGGCACTGGGATCTGGGAGATGGGGCTCTATCAACAAATAAGAATCCCACCCACATCTACCAGACTGAGGGAACCTACACCGTGAAGTTGAAGGTCAGTGGGCCGAATGGAGACAGTAACACGGAAACTACTATCAGGGTATCCCCTCATGAACAAAAGATCAGAAAGATTGGGTTCATTCCTGATCCCGAACCGGTGATACAACAGAAGCCGGTTGTTCAGGTATCTGATGATGTGGCTACAACAAATATAACCGATGGGACCGAAACCCCTGCTCCGGTTTCAAAGGTTCAGCCGGTTGCTTCGTTTTCATTGTCAGGAAGAAGCGGGAAGAGTCCGCTGACTATCACCTTCCATGATCGCTCATCAGGTGACCCGACCGGATGGCTCTGGGATTTTGGTGATAATGCGACATCAGAACTGAAGGATCCGATCCATACCTACGAGAACCCTGGTGTCTACAGTATCAATCTCACCGTCACCAGTGCCGGGGGAAGTTCACAAAAACTGATCCGTGAAGCAGTTCAGGTATTCTGATCCTTTTTTTGTTTACTATTTTCGCTGAATATCCAGGCACTATCCAGGAGTTTCAATCCGATAGGATTTATCGTGCCTGGCTGATCTTAATCAGATCCATTCCTTTCGTCTGAAATAGATCAGCATCGAAGCTCCTACGGCACCCATCAACAGAAGAACAGCAGGGTATCCGTACGGGCTGGCTAGTTCTGGCATAAATACAAAGTTCATGCCATATATTCCAGCGATAAAGGTGAGTGGAATAAAAATATTAGCGATCAGCGTAAGCATCTTCATGATCTCGTTGGTGTTATTGGAGATCTTGGAGAGGTAGATCTCCATCAGACCCTCTGCCATCTCCCGGTACACATCGACATCTTCTGCTATCTTGATGGTATGATCATACACATCACGCAGGTAGAGATGGGTGGTATTTTTGATCAGGAGTGAATCGGTCCGCTCAAGTCTGGTGATCAATTCACGAAGTGACCAGATCTTGCGCCTGAACCAGATCAGATCACGCCTGAACTCCTGGACATGGTTTATTGTATCCTTTCCGGGAGCATTGACAATTTCATCCTCAATGTCTTCGACCCGATCTTCCAGATCTTCGAGAACGAAAAAATATCCGTCAACGACGGTGTCCAGGATGGTATAGGCAAGATAATCGATCCCATTCTGTCTGAATTTCCCGGTTGATCGCTGGATCCTCTTTTCGATATGTTCAAACATTCCTGCCGAGTTACTACAGGAGATCAGAACCTGATCGGTTAGGATCAGACTCACCTGTTCTTCGGTAGATCCTTCATCAGTCCGGTTGAAATGAGTCATTACGATGAAGAGGTACTCATCAAACTCTTCGAATTTTGTCCGGGTTCTGGTATTGACAATGTCTTCCAGTACAAGCGGGTGAACAGAGAATCTACCAAGAACCTGTTCTATCACAGAGGTGTCCCGAAGGCCGGTGATCGAGATCCAGGCACCGGATCCCTCAGGGATCCGGTTCGGAAGATCTTCTGGTGATATCTCATCGGACCTGATAGATTCTTTATCTGAGTATGAGAGTACTCTGATAGTCGTCTGCTCGGGTGCATTATCCCCGATGTATATTGGTGTTCCAGGAGGAAGACCTATTTTCCGGGAGATATTCTGCTCGTACTCCATGATGTTTCGAAAACACGGAGGTTTTCGTATAGTAAAAAAGAGTGGTTATCTGGATTGAAGGTTCCGTTTGTCAGGATAGAGATCCTCAAAGGTAAGTTCATCCTCCTCCAGAACCTTGATTCCTTTGAATCTTCCTGTTTTAATCCCGATATAGTAGACGATCATTGGCAGGAGAACCGCAGGTATTGAGAGGAAGAGGGATCCTCGTAACTCTTCATTGAATACCAGGATGACAAGCGCAAATACCTCCACGATGATCCCGATGAAGAGAGGCATCCATGGCGAAAGTGGTGTCGGACTGATGATGTCAGCCTTGGTGTATCCACGCTGGTAAATTTTTCTTCTAAAGGATATCTGAGCCCAACAGATAGATATCCAGCAAATTGCGCCGGTAAACGCCGATACCGAAAGCAGCCAGATATAAAGTTCGCTCTCACCGTTTGAGAACCACCACAGTCCCAATACCGCCCAGCAGATGAACAGGGTGAAGAGGGTGGCATACATCGGAGTGCAGTGTTTGTTGAGTTTTGTAAATGTTTTCGGTGCCATCCCTTCAAGGGATAGCCCGTACAGTGCCCTGACTGCTCCGTAAAAACCAGAATTTGCACAGGAGAATGCAGCGGTGAGCACGATGAATGAGAGGACTCCGGCAACTTCGGTGAACCCGTATTTGGCTAATGCCATCGAGAATACACTGTCTTGCAGACCTGCTTCAGAATATGGCAGGATCATCACGAGGAGCAGAATTGGAATGATATCAACCCGCAGGATCCGGTAAACCACGTTCCGGCATGCCCGGGGTACGACCTTTTTGGGGTTCTGGGTTTCTGCTGCAGCAAGACCGACGATCTCAGAGCCCTGAAAGTTCACAAAGATAAGTGCCATATTGGCAAGAAGAATGACAAATCCTGCAGGAAATATTGCATCAGTCCAGGTAAATCCGGGTGGGAAGAGAACACTGAACCCGACTGCAGGGGCGGTTCCAGCTAGTCCGATCACAATAAGGGCAGCAACGATGCAGAATGCAAAGTTATGGATGATCTTAATTAGTGCAAGGGTACTCTCAACAAATGCAAATCCCCCTACATGAATGATATTGAGGGCCGTGATGAGAATCAGAAATACTACCGCCCATACCACAACCGGCACACTCTCGAAGAAGACATGCATGATGATACCACCTGCTACCGCTTCAGATGGGATGTATGCACACCAGTTGAACCAGTAACTCCATCCGGTTCCGACCGCCCAGGTTGGTGAGATGAACTCTGCCGAATAACTGATGAAATTTCCTTTACGGGGTATATTTACCAACAGTTCTGCAAATGACTGCATGACTGTGTAAATCACCAGACCGCCGATAAAGTAGAGCAGAATAACACTGGGTCCCATCTGACTGATGAGATACCCGGATCCCAGGTAATAGCAGGATCCGATGATACCACCGATCGCAATGAGACTTGCCATCCATGGTTTAATTCCACGGTTTAATCCGACCCGGCGGCCGGCAGGGGGTATTGGGTTTTCAATGCTTGTATGTACACAGTCACATGGACCTTCGCAAGAACATACTTTTTCTTCACGATGCGAAGACACTACCATCGCTCCGGGTGTTTTCCTGCATTTAGATACAGACTAGTCCAGAATCCTACCATATTTTTCCTCGTATCTCATCACGGAGTGTAATTATGCCTCAAAATGTCAGTCTTCTAATAAAAAACAATTTCTATCAGGAATGACCTGTGTATTCCTTTTAAATTTCCTTGTGTTTTAATATTTATAAG
>NZ_JAJRBM010000355.1 GCF_028679455.1 Methanospirillum sp.
ATCCAACTCCGAGAAGAAGGTAATGTTGCATTGATGATACAAATTTGACTGTTATTAGGGGCATAATATTTGGCAGGATATGGCTGGACATAATCTGATGATCTTTCGCACCGATTGCCCGTGCTCCTTCGATGAAGGTGGCCTGTCTGATCGACATAACCTGAGCTCTTACCACACGAACACCCCTGGTACTTCCAAGGACACCTATCAGAATCGCGGTCGTAAATATACCGGGAGTGAAGAACAAAGTGAGCACAAGCAGGAGAGGAAAAAGAGGAATTGTCATGAAAATATCAATGACCCGCATGACAAGTTCATCAAAAATTCCCCCGTAATATCCTGTCTGGATTCCCAGAACTGTACTGATTACGCAGGATATGGCTGCAGCCAAAAATCCGATCAGGAGTGTGATCCTGGTACCGTATATGAGTTGGCTTAAAATGTCCTGCCCGGTTCCATTGGTACCTAGTGGGTGTTCATGGTCTGGATGTTTAAGAGGAGCTCCCAAAATGGCATACGGATCATATGGGGTGAGAAACGGGGCACATACAGCAACAACTCCATAAAAAAGGAGAACCATGCTGCTAATCCAGAAAAGGATTTTTCTATTCATCGACTCCTTTTCCTACTCTAGGATCGATCAGTGGATAGAGCGTATCAGCAGTGAGATTTGCAAGGATTACGACAAGTGTGTCAAGAAGAAATATTCCTTCGAGCAAGGGGAGATCTCTGGCCTTGAGTGCTTCAGTAGTGAGTAGCCCTATCCCTGGCCAGGAAAAAATGGTTTCTACAAATATACTTCCGGTAACAATAGAGGCACATTGCAGGGTGGCCATGGTAATAACTGGCAAACTGGCATTTTTAAGAGCATGACGCCAGAGGATGCTATGTTCATCAAGTCCTTTGGTACGGGCTGTGGTGATATAATCTTCACCGATGACTGATATCATCGAGTTTCGCATCAGGTAATAATTCCCCGCAGTAATCGTCAGAGTTAGTACGGCTATTGGAAGTATTGCATGATGCATGACATCACCGATATTAATCCCTGAATAAAGGATAGATATGCTGGTATATCCACTGATTGGAAATAATTTGAGGCTATAACCGAAGATGGTAATGGTCATGATTGCCCACCAGTATGAGGGAATTGCCCGGATAATGATCATCATATTGAAACATGCCAGGTCCTGTGTAGTCCTTGCTTTCCAGCCTGAATATGCACCTAGAATCATGCCAAAGCATATTCCCATACCTGTTGCAGGCACCAGGATAATCAGTGTCCAGAATAACTTGTCAAGGATCAGAGGCAGTACCTGTACTGAATACTGATAGGAGTATCCCCATTCCCCTCGGAGAATATTTTGTATGTAGATACAGTACTGATCAGAAAGAGGCAGGTTAAGTCCGAATTCTCGATAGAATTGATCAATAGTTTCCTGTGGCAGGACGTTTCCCAGTGAGAGAAGATAATTGGTGATATAATCACCGGGCATCAGATGAATGATAAAAAAGGAGATGGAAATACTGATAAAAAAGGCAAATCCACTATATATCAACCGCCGGCTCAGGTATGATCCCCACACTTTTCATCAGCTCCACAAATGGTATTTCTCACTCCTGATTCATCAGGATCGGGATACCGGCTGAAGCGAAGTTAAGACTTTGCGATCCTGAATACTGGTATAATTAACAAGTTTTTCCCATCCGGTGAACCGGTCGGTACGGAAGGCATCGTAACTATCAGTACTACAGATTGGAACTGTTGGTACATTATCAGCAAGGATATCCTGCATCTGGTACCCAATTCCTTTTCGTTCCTCCTTGTTTACTGTATTTCTGACTTTTACCGTCAGGGCGTTGAACTCGCTGTTGTTGAAATTGTAATAATTCTTCTCCTGAAGTGGTGTTACCGCAAAGTCGACAAGATCATCAGGATCATCATGAAGGATTGAGGGCATTCCGTCGATAAAGAGATTCCCCTTGTCTATCGCTTTGCGGTACTGACTTTCATCATCGTATTTTGTTGTTTTGATCTGAATGCCCAGGGTTGCCCAGTCATTTCGAAGTGCTGTTACGATCTTTTCACTCACGCCGGTCGATGCTTTTCCACCGATTGGAAGAAAAAGTTCTACCGGATTTCCATCAGGACCACGAAGAATGCCCTGTCCATCCTGGATGAATCCTGCCTGTTTGAGTTCTTCACGTGCCTTGGAGAGGTTGTAATCATACATGCCGGTGTCATTGGGGTTTACATACGCTCCTGCAACTTCAGGCATCAGAAATGTTGTGTTGGTCGGACGTGCATTGCCAAGAACTGTGCATATGGTATCCCGATCAATAGTATGACTCATAGCATGTCTGAATGAAGAGAGATTGGTGGGATATTGAATCATGGTAAATCCTAATTCATACCCGGTTGTTGCTGGTATGGTTATTACACCGATATTTGGTTCATTTCGCAGACTATCTGCAACTGCAGGAGTGATATCAGAAACGATATCGATCTCTCCATTTTTAAGGGCAAGAATCTGGCTGTCCTGATTGGTAATTAATTTGAGGATAACTCCGCTGATCTTTGGGTCTTCTCCGCGGTATTTATCATTTTTAGATACCCGGAAGTAACCGGACTCGCTTTTATCAAACTTGAACGGGCCGGTTCCGATGAACTGAGTATCTTTGTAGGTTTTGGGATCCTGAATCTTTTCAAAGATGTGTTTAGGGTACACGCCGATGCCTGGTGACTGGGCAAGGCGGTCAGGCCAGACTGAATATGCATTCTTGAGATTGAATACAACGGTATAGTCATCCGGACAGGTGACTGATGAAACGTCTGACAGGACAAATCCCATTGTCAGGTTGTTTGATTTCAAGAAATCATTGGTGAATTTGACATCAGCACTCGTTACCGGTACCCCATCATGCCAGGTTGCATTATGGACAAGATGAAATGTCCAGGTCTTTGCATCATCTGATACATCCCAACTTTCTGCAAGTCCGGGTTCATATACACCGTTCCTGTTCTTCGTAAGCAGGCCTTCATAGATCAGACCTCCGGCAGGAACCCCGTTTTTCTTTGTCATTACATTTGAAGAAACCAAATCAGAAGGAGAATTTACTGGAATTACCACATCTGTTTTAAGGGGTTCGGTAATATTCTGAGCCGGAGACTGTACTGGTGTTTTTTCATCGACGCATCCGGAAAAGAGACACAGGGCAATAATGATATAAGTCAAAAATAAGATTAACGCGTTAAGATGGTGTTTATAGAATAATTCTGAAATATTCATAGTGATATTTCCATTACTGTTAGATCATAGTTCCTGGTATTATTTAGTGATGTTGTTTTATTATTGGAAAAATAGTTTATTTAAAATTAACTGAGTAACTAATAATTTAATATCAAATATTATCCATGTTAATTTTACGGGCATTCTTGTAATAATCGGCAATATCAGTGATTATTCTACATCCCACCAGATGTGAGCACCGAGAGCACGGCCGGCCACCCGGTAGCCATTACTGTTCTTCTCAAGGAAAGTCTCACAGTATCTCCTGATAATTGCTTCCTGTTCCGTTTTTGTACAGTTCAAGCGTTGATAAAAATCATGCGTTGCATCATCGATTGTTTGGAAGTACGCTGCTTCACAACCGGGCTCAACTGCAAGGTTTGCATATATTCCCATCTCATAGAGAGCTTGCCAGAGATAGTCAGCCGTGGGTTCTCCTGGAAATTCAGATCCGTGGATCTGTGGCCAGAGTTCGGTATTTAACCGTGAAGAAAGCGGCTGGGTCAGAAACCAGAAGAGGTGAATAGTACCTGTACATATCTCTTGCATCTTCTGAATCGCTGCCCCGATATCGGTGATCATGAGACTGTATGATGCAATTACCACATCGAACGGATCACCAAGTTCAACCTTGTTGACATCCTCCCATGGTTTTTGAATAAGGGTTATCGGGCGGGTTTGCTGCTGTTGCTGATAAATAAGAAGTGCCTCACTCATCGCCTCTCCCGGTTCAACTGCTACCACATCGCAACCATGAACTGCGAGAGGTACGCTTAAGTTTCCGGTACCTGCACCTATGTCAAGAACCCTGGATCCATCTCTGATACCCATGAGAGAAATCCGCTCTTCTGCCTGGTTTCTCCATCCATCAAGATTTTGAATAAAATGCTCTTTCAATTTCATTTTATCATTCCAAAATGAATGGGGGGCATCAAACTTTGGAACGGCTAAACGTGCAATCCGCTGTTCTTTCCACTGGTTCTGCCAGAAATGGGGGGGAAGACTGAAAGATTGTGAACCAGTAGCAGAATCGTGTGTTAAATATTCCACTATAAATATGGTAATTCGCATTATATTTAGTTAATTATTTGCCAATAATAATCCCAATGGGTTACTAAGGGACGATTGAGAGAAAATAAATCTCAAACAAAATTATGATGTTCGTAAAAAAAAAGAATCTATTTAATCTATGTGGTGATTGGGACGTTCGCGGTTGAGATTATTTTCCCAGTGGCCTTATCGCTGACGTCCATGATAAATGATTTACCCACATTTGCGGGATTCTTGAAACAAAGACCCCAAAATACAGTCTTGGTTCCTGAGTAGGTGAGCCCATCTGCACTGATAGATGCTGCGAAATCGGATGGTGTGATGATTGGCTGAAGTTTGTCACAGAAACAGTTTGTTGAGTTCACCAGTGCGGTCTCTCCTGCATTAAACGAGGTAATTCCAATCGTTCCGTTTGAAAAAAGCCATGGCTTTGTATCGCTGCTATCAGTAATAATGGTGCCATTAACTACCTGAATAGAACGTTGTTCTACATCAGGGCCGAAGAGCCGTGAATTCCTGATAGTAACCATCATATCCTTGGTTGGGATGGAATCCCCGCCATTATGCCTAATGGTAAATCCGTCGTGGACACTGAAAGACCCGGATAATTGTGCCTGAGGAACTTTTTGCTGGCTCTGGACAAGGTTTCCGGCAAATCCTGAAACTACCGCTGCAATGATAACTGTTACCACAATCATGAGTAGAATCCCGATGACTGGTGATACTGCTGAGTCTAATCTTCGAGTGGATTTCATCATACTGATCCCTCCGTTACCACCACACTCTTCGAGAATATGGCCTTTCCACTTGGAATATGAACAACACTCACTGAAACGGTATCTCCCGCTCTTAATTCATTCCATTTGTTTCCAAGAACAGCTTGCGTAGCATCTGTATATGTATCTGCATAATTTGTTCCGGACGTGTATGTGAATGCTGAGGCAGCATCAATACCGTAACCCGAAGTTGCACCGGCATTACCACCTATCGCGACACCACTATTATATGGTGCCGGTACGGCAGACATCGTCGTTCCGGGTATCAAGGTGTAGTTACCAAATTGTTGCCCGTAGACTGTATATGGTTTGGTTGGATTCTGAGTGTATGAACTGTTTACCCCTTGTCCGAATCCATAGGGTGCAACTGAAGTAGTATATTCAGCATTTGTTCCCATTCCAACATAGCAGTCAAAATTATTGGTACCACCAATGCTCGTATTACCGCCAGATACCCCGGATGTTGTTTTCCACTGAGTGATCAGTTTCAAATCCTTTGTCCTGATCGGTTCACTTACTCCAGTGACCGCTGCAGAAAATCCACTCCCCATATAACTTCCAGAATTAGAGATCTTTACATCCAGATTTAGTGAGGGTGCTTTCGCTGAATTTGCATTCGCAAGACTTCCAGCAAAACCGCTGACTACAGCGGCAATAATGATCGTAACAACCAGCATCAGCATGACTGCGATGACCGGTGATACTCCACTTTCCTTTTTATACACTACATTCCTCCTAACATTCATATGATCCCTGGGTATGGTTGCCCATCCGGGGGTCGTACACAGAAGCGTGTCGGCTGAATGATATTAACTATTTCGAAATATAATTTTTATATATTGATCAAATTTTATTCAGATATCTAAAAAATATGGGCACTTTGAGGCTATAATGCGATTTTAACCTTAAAATCGTTTAAAACTGTTATATCCACCTAAAACTGGCAACCTCTCTAATTAGTGTTTGAATTATAGTTAACAGCGCAACTGATTCCCACTCGCTGACCTTTGATTCGGTTCATAAAAAACGGCCTGATGATTCTCTTCAGGCCAATTTATGAAAATGCATAGCATTTTCATGACAAATATATCGAGATATCTCTTACGACATCCCGGTCAGGATTATCGGAGCACTATCTGATAAGATACTCAGTATCTCGTTATCTGATAGATTAATCCGGTAATACTTCTGGTAGAACTCTTTGATCTCCTGAGTCAAATCGTAGTTCACATATCCCGGATACAGAACATTTGCAAGCCACATGGTTGCAAGGACCGATTCAGGGACCGGCATCTCCCAGGTCATCAGGAACTTTGGCATCCGGTATACCTTTTTCTTCTGCACTGCTGGAAGAGCCTGCCAGGCTGGATCGGCAAGGATATCATCCACAGACTGGGCACAATAGGGCAGGAGCACAATCACATCAGGATTCCAGGTGTAGATCTGATCCATGCTGACCACATTATCGCCTCCTTTCACTCCCTCGGCAACATTATCTCCGCCTGCAATCGTAGCGATCCTGGCCTCATAATAGTTATCACCAAGAGTCTGGGTTGCTTTTCGCTGTCCGTAGTATACCTTTTTTACCGTGTCAGAGGTCACTGCTGCGAGATCGGTCCTGACCTGGTTCATCTTCCCGTTATAGTAGGAGATAAATTCATCTGCCTCCCGTTCTTTCCCGAACATCTGCCCCATGATCTGATAACTCCTGGTCAGGTTTTCAGGCGACTCAAAGTCAAGGATTACAAATGGAATGCCGAGTTGTTTGGAGACCTCATTCGCGTTTACATAATCAATTGACGAAATAACGACCTCTGGTTTGAGTGCTACCACTTCTTCCTTGTTTAAATCATCTTTGTGTCCGGCTGATGGAAGTGAAGCCAGATAAGGGGTGTACTTCTTGAGTTTCTCGGCATCTGAAGGGCCGTGCTGAGTTGCAATCAGCCGATCATCAGCACCGATGACATAGAGAAACTGAGCAGCGAATGGATCGATATTGACAGCACGGGTAATGTTTACCGGAAGTGTCACCTGGTTGCCGGTGATATCGACAATGGTCTGGGTATCATCTGCAAGACAAGGTCCCGTTCCAACCAAACATCCCGCTATGATAAGGATGCATACTATCCTGAATATGGATTTCATACGATACTCCTAAAGGTTTGCATAAAGTCGGGGTAGATATCTGTTTATGTTTACAGTTAAATGTTTATTTTTGATATTATAAATCAAATAACCCTGACGCTCTCTTATTTCATTAATTAGAATAAAATAATTTATCCAAAAAGTAATTCTTATGGGTGAATACATTTCACAAGAGATAATTAAGATCTAGTATAAACCTTTAAGATCGCATACGATCAGACAGGATTCCCTGATCTCATGCTTCACTTCCGGAGATACCATGAGTAACCATAATAATCTGACATACTGGGAAGACTGCTGGAGGACATCAATCAGCGAACCTGATCTGATCACTGATGAGATGCAGGCAGATCATTGGAACAAACGTTCCGGAGATTTTGGAAAGGACGGGGATGAGACCAGAAGGGCAAAGAAGATTGCTGACTTTTTTGCCCTGTTAGACAAGGCTGGTTTCTCCCCGAAAGGAGCAAAAGTTCTTGATATCGGGTGTGGTCCCGGTTCTCTTGCCATCCCACTTGCAAAGGCAGGTGCATCAGTGACCGCACTCGATATCTCACGTGGAATGCTTGATCGGATTGCCAAGACTGCAGGTGATGAAGGATTATCTATCAACCCGGTTGAATGCTCATGGTGGACTGCAGATATTGACGAACTCGGGTTTCGGAATGCCTTTGATCTGGTCATCGCATCGATGACTCCCGGTATCAAAGATCTGGATACTTTTGTGAAGATGATATCCTGTTCCCGGCAGTTCTGCTATTATAGTAGTTATATCCGGAAGGATCCAGACAAAATACCCCCTGATCTCTATCATGATATTCTGGGAAAGCCACCAAAAACCAATATGTTTTCAGGATTTTTGTTCCCCTTTATGTACCTGTATCTACAGGGAATCCATCCGGTTGTACAGATCTACCACAAATCGGTACGGTATGATCAGGACTGGTCTGAAGCTGCTGACAAATGCATGGATTATCTGGGAATGAATCAGCATCTCTCTGGTGATAATAAGGAGAAGATCAAAGAGTATTATCAGCGTAGTTCTATAGATGGCATATGTAATGCTGATTACCAGATGTATAGTGGCATGATGGTCTGGTCTGTTACTCCCAGATAAACTCCCCCTAGTATCTCCTTTTGATTTCAGGAAATAGGTGACTGGAGACCTGAGGCCCGGGTCTCCTGAATATGCTATTCGTAAGTGAGCTCCCCAGGATAATTTTAAATACATTGATGTGACTCGTCATATCCCGAATGGTGTATCTTCTGAATAGTAAGACTAATTTCTGAAATGTAACTGTTTTTAGTCAGCCTTCCCACTACCCGCCTCTATAGTATCAGGAGATGAGGGTCAGATCATAGGAAATATATATGAAGATAGGAATTAACCTCCTAGA
>NZ_JAJRBM010000356.1 GCF_028679455.1 Methanospirillum sp.
AAGGAATTGCGCCAGGTTTCCCCCGCTTTCAACCGTTGAGATGAGATCCTGAAGAAAGTCACGGAGTTTTCTGCTTGGCGTTGTCTCGGTTACGTGTTTCAATGCGTTTATAATGTCATATCCAAAAAAATCAGAATCCCTTACAGCCTGACGAAATTCTAAAGCTACTTCGCCATATATTGCAGACATTTCAGAGAGGGATCTGAGGATGGTGATGATCTCAGCTCCCCCTTTCCTCATGGCATACATATATGAGACAGCATTGGGAAGCCCTATGGCAATTTTTGTCTCCCTGGATTTTTTTGTCAGTGAAGGAATAATGGTATAAATCCAGTAGCCCAGGAACCCCCCGATAATAAACAGGATCAATGCCAGAACAACCTGGATCAGGATTATTATTGGCAGACCCTGAGTATTGGGATCAAATGACAGGTTCAATACATTATATAATTCCGGTTTTAATCCCAGATTCAGGGAGAAAAGGGCGAATCCGAGGATAAATCCGCATATGCCGAATATAATCCCGGTTGCCAGGCCTGCCAGGATTGCCCGGTTTAAAAACTGCTCAACGGTAAGGCCTGACCTGATCCCGATAATGTCAGTATGAAGACTATGAAATTTGTCCGGGTTTTTGTATATCCAGTTTTTAACAATTTTATCGGCGATCATGCTACGAGTGCAGAAAGATCATCAAGATTGTCGATTACATTATCCTTGTCGATGTAATATGCCTGGATTATCTTGGTAAAACTCACGTAGTCCCTGATACTCTGGTCTTTCACTGCAGAAAGTACATCTTTCCGGCGATTCATCTCCTCTATCAGTTTTTCAGGACCCCATCCATGGAATGTAGCAATATCTCCCAGAACCTGGGATCTGCCTGTATATGAAAAATCATCGCTCACCGGGTCGTATTCGAATACCGTGTTTACCATGATATTACCTGTTGCAGGATCAATCCCGGCAATCTCAACGATCTCGTCGCATCGCCTGACCCGGTCAGGTCCGATCTGGATCTGTCTCTGAATGCTCATGATATTCAATGCCTGGAGCATGTTTCGTGGCACATTTAACGGTTCATTTTCAAGCCGGTGAATTGCAGCATCAACACTCCCTGCATGCATGGTGGAGAATGTGGTATGTCCGGTGTTCATTGCCTGGAACAATGTCTGTGCTTCATGACCCCGCACCTCTCCGACAAGGATGTACTCCGGCCGTTGTCTCATGGCAGCTTTCAGGAGCATGAACATGTCAACCTGGGTTCCTCCACCTTCGGCAACAATCTCTCTCGTTACACTGGCTATCCAGTTGTCATGAAAGAGCGTGACTTCCCGGGTATCTTCAATGGATATAACCTTTGCCAGGGGGGGAATGAAAAGAGATACGGCATTAAGCGATGTGGTTTTACCGGAAGCGGTTCCCCCGATAAATACGAGGCTCATGTTATTCTCAATTGAAAGCCAGAAGTATACAAGCATCTCCACGTTAAATGTATGAAGATCCATAAGGTCAACGGGAGTAAAGGGAGTCTCGCGGAATTTCCTGATGGTAAATGATGTTCCCCTTGAGGTCACTTCGGTACCAAAGGTCAGTTGCAGACGTGATCCCTCGGGCATCGTCGCATCGATGATCGGGCTTGCTGATGAGATGTGTTTCCCTGAACGCTGTGCGAGGGTGATAGCGAGAGATATCAGTGAATTCGTATCAAAAGAGATATTAGTCTTGATATTCTGTTCTTTCCGGTGAAACAGGAAGATCGGTACATTATCCCCGTCACATGAAATATCTTCGATAAGGGGATCGATCATAAGGGCATTAATTCTTCCCCAGCCAAGGTAGTTTCTGATAAGATAATACTCAACTTTATACCGGGACTTGATATCGATATGAAGTCCGTAATATGAGATTAGATCCTCAACCTTTGAGATGAGCAGTTTTTTTCTCTCTATCCCCAGTTCATCATCGGTCAGGATAAGAACATCCCTGAGATCTTCGTGAAGACGTTCAAGCAGTTCATACTCAAACGGAGAGAGCTCAGGTTCAAAAAGGAGATATTCTTTCAGTTTTGTCCTGCTGTTGAGTGCAATTACCACTCTTGCCCGGCCAGGCTCCACCCAGTATTCCTGTATTGATGAATACGGGGGGGGAAGATGAAAATCAAGAAGACTTCCGTGTTTTTCAAGATTATATGTTTCGACTCCCTTTTTCTGTACTATTGATAATTTCTTCAGGAGTTTTCGTTCATATTTAAGATCCGTGCTCTCCTTTTCGGTTATGAAGGTAGTACTCAGGTCTTTCTCCCGTGCTGTTATCTCTTCTTCATGCTTTTGAAGGACTGGGAGTTTTATGCGTGTGATGCCGGTTTTTTGAGTATCCGGAGTAGGATTGTCGGCTGCACTGAGAGCAACCTTTGGTACCGGCTTAATGCCAGGTACTTTTATTTTGGAGGGTCTCTGTGTCTTATCTGCAGTTTTTTTGGATCCGGTTTTCGAATCCGTTCTTCCATTCCCGATACTT
>NZ_JAJRBM010000036.1 GCF_028679455.1 Methanospirillum sp.
CAGTTTACAGAGTTATCACATAAAATCAGGCAGGCAATAGGAAAAAAACAGGCAGAGCAGGCTCTTCAGGACTCCAGGAAAGAACTCGCTGACATCATTGATTTCCTTCCTGATTCAACTTTTGCCATTGACATCAACGGCAGGATCATCGCATGGAACCGGGCAATTGAAAAATTAACCGGCATTCCTTCCTCAGAGATGATGGGAAAAGGAGAACATGCATACGCAATTCGGTTTTATGGTGATCCCCGCCCGGTGCTCATCGATCTTATTAAAGAACCTGACGAAACCATTGAGCAGTTTTATCCGAATATGTACCGGACAGGTACTTCTATTACTGCAGAGACTATGCTTCCTCTCCCGAAGAGAGAACTAATCCCGGTACTCATTAACGCATGTCCTCTCTATAACCAGGCCGGAACAATCACCGGAGCGATTGAATCTATCAGGGATCTTTCAGGTTTCAGAAAAATTGAGGAGGAGAAAAACTGGTTCGGATCTATTCTTGAGAAGTCGGTTAATGAGATCTATATCTTTGATGCAGTCTCTCTCAAGTTCATTAACGCCAACCAGGGAGCCAGGAGAAACCTCGGTTATACCCTTGACGAACTCCATAGTTTGACCCCTTTAGATCTCAAACCCGAATTAACCCTTGAGTCGTTTGAAGCCCTGATTACCCCACTAAGGAGTGGAGATACTGAAGAAGTAGTTTTTTTTACCGTGCATCAGCGAAAGAACAAAACACTCTATCCAGTTGAAGTTCATCTGCAGTTCTCCTTGAGCGGAGACACGCCGGTATTTGTAGCGATTATTCTGGATATCACAAAACGAACCAAATCAGAAGTGGCCCTTCAGGAGAGTGAATTGCGGTTTCGATCACTCATTCAGAATTCTTCAGACATAATCAGAATTCTGGACAAAGATGGGGTTATCATTTTTGACTCCCCTTCCTCATCAATTATCCTTGGATACCCAGAGGGGTTTCTCATCGGATCGAAAGGATTTGACTATATCCACCCTGAAGATCAGTTACGGGTACAATCAGATTTTCGTGACGTATGTCTTGAGCAAAACACTCACATACCTACTGAGTACCGAATTCGCAGAGCAGACGGGACATATCTTTATGTCGAATCCATCGCACTCAACCGGATTGGGTTTGCAGGTATCGATGGAATTATCGTCACGATCCATCCGATACAGAATCAAAAAATGGCTGAGATGGAGATCCGGAAGATGGCTGATGATCTCTCCGCAGCATATGAAGAACTTGCATCGACTGAAGAGGAACTCAGACAAAATTATATTGAACTCGTAAAAAAGGAGCGGACTCTTGCAATGAGTGAAGAACGCTTCAGAAACATGGCTGAACGTTCTTCTGACCTGATTTTAATCCTCGATACCACATTTAGGGTAACCTATGCCTCACCGTCTTCACTGACAATCATCGGATATACTCCCGAAGAATTGAGAGAACAATCCCCAGAACTTGCTGTTTCCACCATATTTTCACCGAATACCACCAAATTCAAGGAGATTGTACAGTCCGCGATGGACGGAGAACCGATTGAATCGATTGAGATCAGGATCACCAAAAAAGAGGGAACCGCTGCATATGTTGCGATGAGTGCGGTTCCAGTAATCCGGGATGGGGTTCTGACCGGTGCACAGGTATCAATGCGTGATGTTACCAGAGCGAAACTGAATGAAATCGCACTCATAGAAAGTGAAACAAAATACCGGACCCTCTTCAACGATGCCATCCTCGGAATTTTCAGATCAACTCCGGAAGGTCAGTATCTCGATATGAACCCAGCTTTTGCTCATATAGCCGGATATAATTCACCTGCAGAAATGATGCAGGATATCAATAATATTCAAACCCAACTTTATGTCAGGCCTGAAGATAGGCAGACGATATACAAATTACTGAGCACTGCGGGAGAGATCAGAGGATTTGAGACAGAAATTCTGCATCGGAGCGGGGATACGATCTGGATATCTATCAACGCAAAGGGAATCAGGGATGCTGATGGTGATATTCTCTGGTATGAAGGCACTATTGAGGATATCTCCTCACGCAGGAAGGCTGAAATTGAAGTTGCCCACAAAAATGATGAACTACAGGCATCCCTTGAGGAATTATCCGGAGCAGAAGAGGAACTGAAGGAACAGTTGAATGAGATCTATGCTGCGCATATCGAAATAAAAGAGCGGGAGCTGAAATATCAACAACTCTTTGAAGCAAGCGAAGCAGGAATTGCCCTACATGAGATTGTTTATGATGAGAACAGGATTCCTATTGACTACCTGTTTCTTGATGTAAATCCTGCCTTTGAAAAAATTACCGGAGTGGATGCCAATAATTTGATAGGAAAAACTATTTTAGAGGTTTTTCCTGCCACTGAACCATACTGGATAGAGAACTACGGCCGTGTAGTTCTTACAGGAAAGACTACCCATCTGGAAAACTTTCACCACGATATCGGGAAATATTTTGAGGTTACAGTATATTCGATACAAAATAGCAAAATTGTAGCCCTGATTCAGGATGCATCCGAAAGAAAACGATATGAGATTCATCTTCGCGAGACAAATGCCTACCTTGACAACCTGATATCTAATGCAAATGTTCCCATCATTGTTTGGGACCCCTCCTTAATGATCACAAGACTGAATCATTCATGTGAATTATTGATAGGACGACTGGAACAGGATGTGGTAAAGAAACCGATTAGCATGCTCTTTCCTCCAGAACAGATTGAAGCTTCGATGCGACTCATCCGTACGACACTTGAGGGAGTCAGATGGGATACATTGAAGATTGATATTCAGCATCTTGACGGTTCGAGAAAATCAGTCATATGGAACTCGTCAACCATATATGGCCCTGATGGGAGTACTCCGGTTGCCACCATCGCCCAGGGACGAGATGTCACGAACGAATTACTTCTGGAGTCTGAAAAAGGGGCTGCAGCGTTACAAATTCAGGAAAATATCGCTAAACTAGCTATCCTGAACGATGGGATAAGAAATCCACTCACGATAATATTATTATACGCCGATCAGACCGGGAATCCAGAGATAATTGAGAACATTCAGTCACAAATTAAGCACATCGATGAGATGGTCTCCAACCTTGATAGTGAATGGGTTCGTTCGGTTAAAATTCTGGAGTATTTACGTAAGCATGGAGATTTTGTTAATGAATTTTACCCAGTCCCCTCAACTCATACCTTTGACCCCTGCAAATCTTTTCAGCAGAATAATTCCAGAAAAAATCTTCCGATACATAAAGAGGGTATATTTATTGAAGAGATTCAGGCCCAACTCTATATTATCCTCGACAGTATTGATGCATTAATCTATGTCACAGATATAGAAACCCATGATCTTCTTTATCTCAATAATGTTGGAAGGCGGATGTATGGGGATGTCATCGGGAAAAAATGTTTTAAAGCGATTCACAATGGATTGGATAAACCGTGTTCATTTTGTCAAAATCATCATCTGATGAACAAATCCGTTCCAACCGGGGTACACATTTGGGAGTATTACGATGGGGATCTGAAGAGATGGTTTGAAAACAGGGACCGAGCAATCTGCTGGACAAACGGGAGAATAGCTATACTTAAAATAGCAACAGATATCACTGACCGCAAGCTGAATGAGAGGGCTCTGCTGGAGAGTGAGGAAAATGCATGGGCTCTTATCAATGCCCCCGATGAATCTATCTTATTGGTTCAATC
>NZ_JAJRBM010000357.1 GCF_028679455.1 Methanospirillum sp.
ATGATAAGTAAACCAGCGATCAATGCACCACGAATCATATGGTTCCGTATATAAGTTTGTAACCTCTTATGATTTTTGGAATAGATCCGGTCTTCTACGACCGGATGCAGTCCCCCTGGATTTTATCATCTTTCCGAATCAGGTAGGTCTCAAAGAGAAAGAGGCAGGAAGAAATGCCTTCAGTATGAATGGAATGAGGAAAGAATGTTCGCTCAGTTCAATAGAAAGACAGGCGATCCTGACTTCACTCTTTACCGTCCGGATGGAAGTAATGTCAACTAACTGTAATGCCCTGCTTCGCTCGTTGCGAAGAAAACGAAGTAGATCAGAAGATGAGTATGCAAAACCGTTCTTCAAGTGGGCAGGAGGAAAAACCCAGTTACTCCAGGAGTTTTACTTCCGGTTTCCTGCTGAACTCCAGAGCGGGGGTCTTGACCGGTACGTAGAACCGTTCATCGGTGGTGGAGCCGTATTTTTCTTTGTGATGCAGTTGTTTCCAGGTAAAGAGTCGGTGATCTGTGATGCAAATGAAGAACTGGTCCTTACCTATCGGGTGGTACAGCAGGATGTTGATGCACTCATCGACATCCTCAACGAGTATCAGGCCCGGTATGACATCCTTGAAGAGCCGGGACGCAAGGAGATGTATCTGAAGATCAGATCGGATCTAAACGATCAGAGAAAACGTTTTAACTTCTCATCATACGATAATTCCTGGATTGAGCGGGCTTCCCAGCTTCTCTTCCTTAACAAAACCTGTTTTAACGGTCTTTTCAGGGTGAATTCCCGGGGTGAGTTCAATGTTCCCTTCGGGAAGTATGGCAATCCCGGGATTGTTAATGAGAGTAATCTGCACAAGGCATCAGATCTTCTGAAGAACACAACGATCTTGCATGGAGATTTCTCCTGCTGTCTTGAATTTGTTACTGACCATACGTTTGTATATCTTGATCCGCCGTACCGGCCCCTGAACACATCATCAAAATTTACAGGTTATTCATCTGGTGGATTTTCAGATCAGGATCAGATCAGACTTAAGGGATTCTTTGACGGTGTAGACAGTATCGGAGCAAAGGTGATGCTCAGCAACTCTGACCCTAAAAATGAGGATCCTACTGATCACTTTTTTGATGAACTTTATCAGCAGTACCGGATAGAGCGGGTGTTGGCAACACGGATGATCAATAGTGATGCAGAGAAACGGGGAACCATCAGTGAGATCGTGGTAATGAACTATCAGGGTTTTAAACCAGTGATATGAGCAGTGGTTCATTCATTCACATCCCTTTTTGCTCTGTTAACTGGTGATCCTTTCAGGGTCTTCGGGATAGATGCTTTGATGGTGACAGAACAGAGCCCTTTTTTCTGATCAGCGAGAACGTTATTCTGATAACTCGATATCAGGAACTGGAATGAAAGCGGAACTATGGCTCAATCGTGCAGATCACGAACTTGCACTTGCACAAGAACTCCTGAATGCCGGCTCGTTTCTCTGGGCGGTCAGTTATGCCCACCGTGCTCTTGAATATACGCTTGAAGGACTGCTTGTGATGAAGACCGGTGTCAGGCCTGAACGCGGCACACTTCTCTGTGACCTCCATCATGCCGCAAGGTCGTACCTCCCGGATACGATACATCAACCGGTTACCGATCTGTCAGATCTCACTCCACTCGTATGGCAGTCTGATCTCTCTGCAGATCAGATTAAGGGACTTACTGAAAGTCGTGCAAGAGAACTGATCACAGGTGCAAAAAAGGTCCTTTCCTGGGTTGGTGAAGAGTGGGAGAAGGGTCAGTCAGTAAATCCCGCTACACCTGAAGAATGAATCTGGTGATCAAGACAATACTCTGGGGCCCCCTGTTATGGAATCTGTCTCCGGAGATCCTGAATTCTGGATTTAAACGCCTTTGTGGCATTGGTGATATCAGGCTGGCTTACCACAGCAGAGATCACCGCTACTCCGACCGCTCCTGCGGTAAAGACATCCCCAGCATTTTCAGGGTTGATGCCCCCTATGCCGATGACCGGGATCGAGATGGTACTTGAGATTTCCCTTACCATTTCAATACCAAGTCCCGGACCGGCGTCATCTTTGGATCCTGTGGTAAATACCGGGCTGACAGCTACGTAATCAGCTCCTTCCTGTTCGGCTAGCATCGCTTCCAGCACTGAAGTCACCGAAACCCCGATAATAAAGGGGCGGGCAGCAAGAGATCTGACTATCGCAAGGGGGAGATCCTGCTGCCCGATATGGACCCCGTCAGCCCTGCTGGCAAGGGCAATGTCCAGCCGGTCATTGACAATGAATAATACCCCGGCTTTTGCCGTAATATCATGGATTACACAGGCAACCTCATAGAGTTCCTTTCCTGAACGGTTTTTGTCACGCAACTGGATGACATCAGCACCCCCCTTCACTGCAAGATCAGCGATCTGAAGATGGGTAAATCCCCGGGAGAGACCTTCATCAGTCACCACATAAAGTTCGTAACTCATTTACACAGACCGGATCCGTGCACCCTGAGCGAGGTCATCGGGGGTAAGCGATGCCATGGCATCGAAGAGCGATACTTTAAAAGAACCCGGACCTTTTGCAAAGGTCGCCGCCCGCTCTCCTGCTAGTCCGAATGTTGCTAGTGCTGCAGCCGAGGTGGTTACCAGGTCTTTCCCTGATGCGGCAAATACACCGGTGACTGATGCAGCCATGCACCCGGTTCCTGATATCGTCCCCATCAGTGGATGACCGTTCTCAACGAGAAGCACCTGTTTTCCATCACTGATGATATCAGTTACTCCACTCATCACCACAATCATATCAGACCGCTCTGCGTACTCCCTGGCAATCGAAACTGGATCTCCTGATAATCCTCCAGAGTCAACTCCCCTGACTCTGGCATCCACTCCTGCAAGGACACCTATCTCTCCGGCATTCCCTTTGAGCACCGATATCGGCAGTTCAGCCATAAGTTTCCTGGCGGTATCTGTCCTGAGGGTGGTTGCTCCGGCACCGACCGGGTCAAGGATAATCGGAATATCCTGCCTGCCTGCAGCCTTTCCTACGAGGAGCATCGATTCGATCTGGGCCTGATCCAGCGTTCCGATATTGAGGACCAGGGCTCCGGCATACTGAACCATCTCCTCCACTTCATCAGGAGCATGTGCCATGACCGGTGCACCACCAGCACAGATCGTAATATTTGCGCAGTCGTTTACGGTGACATAGTTGGTGATATGGTGGACGAGAGGAGTCTGGGTTCTGGCTGTAGCGAATACAGTTGAATACGGGGTTTCTGCCATGTTTATTCCTCTAATTAACTCCTGATAGTTGATAATCAGAACTCTGTCGTACTGTTCAGCCTCAACTGGTAAAAAATGTTCAGTTATAGGATGTCTGTCCCGACCCTTACATCAAACACCCACCTGCTGACAGAAGGAGCAACATTGCCGCACCGGTGCAGCCTGTCTACCTTAAATCCAGAATCATGGAAATCCCGGGATAGTTCTTCTGCACCACTCTTGTTATGAAAGGTGTAGTAGTGGATTACTCCACCTGGCTTAACCATCCCACTCAATAGGGGAAATGTCTCGTCCATTCCATAGGGAGTAGGAATGATAACACGGTCTGTCCGGGTCTTTAACAGTGTATGGGTGGTTATGGCGTCTCCCTGAATTACCAGAACCCGATCAGTACAATGATTCAATCTGACATTCTCCTGAAGGAGCACGCAGGCGTACGGATTTTTTTCGATAGCAATAACCTGCGCACCCCGTGCTGCTGCTGGAATCACAAACGGTCCGACCCCGGCAAATGGAATCAGGACGAGTTCACCGGGCTGTATCTGTGAAGATATTCGCTGACGCTCACCTACAAGCCTAGTGGTAAAGAAGGCATTTAAGAGATCTATCCGGTAGACAAATCCTGACTCCCGACAGGTAGTGCAGGTTTTGGTCCCAATAATCGGTTCGTAGTGAGCGACACGGTGGTAACTGCTGCGTTTTGATACCCGTCGCAGGACTGTAGTAATATTGTGCCGGTCTGCAATGATTGATCTGGCTATCTGAAGTTTGTAGGAGGTGAGTTCATCAGGGAATGAAACCACCGCAATATCACCAAACACTTCAAACCGTCTGGGGATATGGGAATGGAGTGTCTCCGGGATAATGTCGGTGAGGTTCTGTCCACGTGTCATGGGCCTCCCTGGTAATTATAATGGATTATTAAGAATTATTCAAAATATCAGTAGCCTTTGCTGAAGCAATTTTTGCTTCATCTTCTTTTCCCATCTGTTTTAGGGCATCTGCTTTGGTGTTATATGCAGCCGCATCTTCGGCATTGAGTGTTATTGCCTTCTCACTGGCGACAAAGGCCTCTTCATATCTTCCCAGGTTGACTAGGGCTGAACCTTTGTTCTTCCAGGCAGGTTCATACGAGGGATCCAGCGAGTTTGCTTTCTCATAGGCGGTTAGAGCCTCTTCTTCTCTCCCGAGATTGTGGCAGGCAAGACCACGATTGTTCCAGGTCCTCGCGATGGATGGTTTGATCTCCAAGGATCGGTCGTACGCAACGAGAGCTTCATCATACCTCCCCAGATGATCTAGAACAAGCCCCATGTTTGACCATGCAAGTGCATCGTTAGGGTTCAGATAAACGGTTTTATTCAGAGCGTTAAGCGCCAGGTCATATTTTTCCTGGCTTGCAAGCGCAAGACCGATATTTCCCCATGCCATGGCATTATCCGGATCCAGTGCCGTTGCATTCTGATACGCAGCAATCGCTTCATCATAATTCCCCTTTCCGAAGAGGACTACACCTAGATTGTTCCATTCCTCTACAGAGTTCTCTGCAAGGATGGGGGTGACGGTAGTCAGGATAAGGCATATCAGGAGAATTGATACAGTATGGTTCATGCAGGATCTGTGTCAGCGTTGATCGTGTATCCTGATGGTCTTTGTGTCATGAACAGCTGGTTTGATCTCAGTCCCGCGAGATCTCTGGCGTGATGAATCGAGGTCGGTCAGGTTTTTGATAGTAAATTTCATTCAGTTTCAATGAGTTGCAACCGGTTGCAATAGTCTTAACCTATAAAATCTCCTGATTATTCATGTATCA
>NZ_JAJRBM010000358.1 GCF_028679455.1 Methanospirillum sp.
AGTATTCTCGCAGGATTACGTCCCCTATTAAAAGTGCGAAATTATACATTGTATTCCATGGTGATGACACCCCTTGTTATCATTCTGCTTGAATTTGGTGACCCGATATCCTCATCAGTATTGTTCGATCGTCTCATCGACACCATGATCGGGGTAATTGTTGCCGTATCTCTCGGATATCTAATGTGGCTACATCCCAGCATATCGTCACTTACCGGAGATAAGTCATGAATTAAAGTGACCGAGGATTTTTTAATAATTATTGAGAAAAAGGGAAAGGTATCCCTTTTAGTATGGTTCAGTTCCTTTTTCAAAAACCTATGACTACAAAACAACGAGCAATCACAGTACGCAAACGTTCTGGATTATTCCAGAACCTTTGCATCATACGATAAACAACTGCTTACATTTTTACAAATTAAAACGTAATTATCTTTTTTTCTAAGCCGATAAATATATGCCACCCCTGTTTTTATCGGGACATTATATATATGGGTGATTAATAGAGAAAAAAGGCGATTTAACTTGAGCGGATTTTATTGGTAAGTACCAATGAAAAACCGATTATTTTTTAAAACGATTGACGAAAATGTATTATATACCGTAGTGTTCCTATGCAAAAATATGGGGACAATCGGGTACGTATTCATTCCGAAAGGAAGAGAGAAGAAGGGATCATCTCGTATCAGAAAACCAATTAATCAATTTGCTTTTGTATGGATTGAAATATTGGCTTTTTTACTGGTTATTCCCTGGGGAGTTCTGGGTTCTGATACCTATACTGTTGAAGATAATACAGACAGACTCGGAATGGATATGAGTCATTACGTGATGAATCCTGGAGATACCTGTGATGTCTGTGCAGAATCCTGTTTAGATAACACGGATTGCATGGCTTATACCTATGTGAAAGCCGGAGTTCAGGATCAAAATCCCGTATGCTGGTTGAAAAAAGGTGTTCCAGATCCTGCATCTGATTCCTGTTGTATCTCCGGAGTTCGTACATCATCTGATTCCTCTGGAATGATGGGAAATATCTCGGGGAATAGTTCGATCCTGCGTCCATACGCGATTTTACCAAGAGATTCTATTCCTTTTGACCGGGTCAATGAATCCATTCCGATAAACACAATCCCCATAGTTCCCATAGTAACTATTATTCCCTGGGATAATGTATCACCATTTATGACTCCGGCTCCGTCTGACCAGATTATCATCAATTTTGATGACATACCAAGTACTGGTCCGGGAGAAGGGAATCAACAAATGGTTTCTAATCAATATGCCGATAAAGGAATCACTTTCAGTTATCCCTACCCCTTAGTTTTTAATTATCTGAGTGGACCGAATCCTTCGAAATACCAGGGGTTTACTCATTCGGGATTGATGGCTATTGAGCAGTGTTACGGCAAAGAATTCTGTAAAATACCAATTGTAATGAATTTTACTACCGGACAAAAGACGGTGAAAGCCTGGGTGGGTTACTCCAGCAATCTTGCAAAGATGAAGATTGTAATAATGAGAGCATACGATTCGTCAGGTAAATTGATACAACAGTACAACGCAACTCTCCAACCGAATACCGTACCGACACGCATTACTATTCCCCTGGAAGTTTCTTCTGATAGCGGAGATATCTTCAGCGTTACTCTCCAGCTCACCGATGCAAATGGCGGAACATGGACGACTAATAATCTGGCTGTTGATGATATCGAATTTAATTCAACAGGTCCGGCACCGGTATGTGAAGATACACAAGTACCATATGTTGGTATTACACAACCAAAAACGGGAATTATTGTACGGAATAATAAATTTGATCTGCGGGGAATAATATCTACAACAGCTCCGCTTTTAACTGCTTATCTATTTATCTCCGGATCAGAAGGTAACAAATCGTTGAATCTCCTCAGTGATGGAACTGTTTCTTCAAATGGAGGTGAGTTCAATCTTTATGGTATTACCGATATGTTGACTCCAGGTTCCAATACGGTTACCATCAGTACTCAAAATTGCCTGGGAGAAAGTAATGATAATATAACCGTACTATTCAACGAGTGTAATAATGTAACCCTGCCATTTGTGGATATTATTCATCCCAATCCTTCTGAGCCTGAAATCACGATTCGATCAGATGATACTGATGAAGTCCTTAATGGGACCATCAGTTCCCCGTCAAGTATTACCGGAGTTCAGGTTAACGTGATTTCAGGTCTTCCGGCAGGTGGAATGAGATCATTCTCTATTTCTACCGATGGAAACGGATTCTTTTCAATTCCACTCAACAGTACCAATCTGTTTAATGGTCCAAATACCATCCACGTATCTGCAGTGAATAGCGACGGATGTTCAGGAGAAGCCATCACCCAGGTAACCTTCGAGAAAACAGTATTAAAACGCATAGCAGGAGACACCTTCCTTCAATTTACCCTAGGTGACCCTCAAGATACCCATATTCCGGATAACGGATGGGAATACATATCACACGATCCTGGATGTGGCATACATGGAAATGATGGAGTGGATACCTTCTTCTCCTCTAAAAAGCCCCTTCCATTTTGGTGTGATTTAAAAGAGATTCAATTCATCCGGTTCCAACCAGATGATGTAAATCCGAATACTATTATCGGGTATGATTTTACCGAAACGGGGAGATATGGCGTGGGTTATAATATCCGGGGCATCACCCTGGCTCAATCTCTTGTCGATGTTGAATGGCATAATACCTGCTGGAATGTATATGGGGGCAAAGATTTGAATTATGCAATAAGTTTCATCGTTTCGATCCCCGAGATGATGACCGGAGATGATCTTGGAGAACCATTGTATGATCCTTCTGCAACCAATCCGGATTTACATCCTGGGATTATAAAGCCACCTGATGGCTATTATCTCCTAAATAAATTTAATTCGTGAATACCGGGAGATCATCGATAAAAAAGGGAGAAGACACGAGAGGTATCGGGTTGGTAACCCGATCATCGGGTAACATATTACTTTTTAAATAATCAACGTGAAACGGAGAGTATCTCCAGAGATGCAATCAATAAACGCTTCATAGCGGTAAGCAAACGTTCCGGATTATTCCAGAACGCTTTGGATTATACTATAACTCACTCATTTGAAAAGACGAAAAGCCAAAAAAGGTATCCTCTCTATCAATAGCGAAGTGTGGATTGGCAAATTTCGGATACCTCTCTTCCCGACATACTCCTTTGGATGTGTACACCCCTCGATGCAGGATAGGGTATCATTGCAGATGAAAAAAGACCTTTTTGCAGGAGAATTGTATGCTATGTTCTTTATTGCATAATTTTTATAAAACTCATGAGGAGAGATTGTTATATCCTTGGATGATAACTTTGCACTGAGGACTGGTCAAAATTGAGGTGGCAGCCCGGATCACTTTTAGAGGAGCAAACAGGTTGTACAATTCATCAATACCCTACCGATCTAAAACGAAACCCCTGAATACTTATAAGTACAGTAGAATTTATGAATCATACCGTTCTCCTGGGATTCATTGGTTCACTC
>NZ_JAJRBM010000359.1 GCF_028679455.1 Methanospirillum sp.
GAATATTGTCCCTTATACTGGCATTAAATACAAAAGGATCCTGACCTACATAACCTACGATATCCCGATAGGTATTCACATCAAATTCTTTCAAATCAGTTCCATTGACCTGAATCGTGCCGGAATTCGGATCATATAGCCGAAGAAGAAGGCTTACAATCGTGGATTTTCCAGAGCCTGAAGGGCCCACAAGCGCAGTCATTGATCCCTTTTCAATTTTCATGGAAAGATTTTTGAGTATTTTAACATGTCCATATGAAAAAACAAGATTATCCAGAATGATATCGGAATTAATCTCATCACAAAGCAGACTTCCCTTTGTTACGTTTTCATATTTATTTTCCTGAAGAATTGAATAAACTGCTGATATATGCGGTTGATAATTTTTTAATTCCAGTTTATATGTTCCTAAATTCGTGCACTTGGGCAGTATTTTCATCATTCCCGCTGCAAAGGTTCCAAGAACAGGAATTACCGCAAGAAAATTATCTGCATAATAGATATACAGGACTAGGACAATTACCCCTATGGTGATGTAAAAAAGTGAGTTGATTGCAATAATGGGAATTCGCTGAATGAACATAAGTTCTGCATACTTGTCCCAATATATTTTTAATGCCTCAATATACTGCATACCCCAGTGATTAGAGGCATTTAACGCTTTAATTGGTTTAATTCCCGTGATATATTCGTTGATAACCTTATTCTCGGACTGACCCGACGCTATCTGTAGATTTCCAAGTTTTTCGGATATACTTTTACTTATTCCATTAATGATGAGATAAAAAATCCCTCCTCCAATCAGAACAATAATGAGTCCTCCGGGTGAAATAAAAAAAAGCATGACAATGACAAGAATTGAAGTCATCAAATCAGTACATAAACTTAACAAACGGTCATATGTCTGTTGAATATAAAAGGGACTTTGATTAAAGAGATTTATGAGATCCCCCTGCCTGCTGTCTACAAAAAATTTGTAATCATTAGAGTCTATCTTTAAGAAAATTGCCTTTTTCATTTTTACAATGATTTCTCGTTGAAAGATAAATGCGATCTTCCAGTAGAATAATTGAAGACAGAGTGATATGCCGGTAAAGATAATGAACAATAATCCCAGATGAACAAATGTCGATCCAATCGGGATAAGGTTACTAATCTTCTCTATCGCTCCATATTGGGGGATTGAATCTGCATTTATCTGAAAACCGACTGAGATCATCGGGTATAATAAAGCGATACTACCCGCATCAATCAGGCCGATAAATATGGAAACTACAATGAGAAAGATCAGATAATATTCATAATTTTTTATCAAAAAGTGGAGTTGATGAATATATTCCTTTAATGTAGTCATTGCTTAGAGAAATCTTCCTTGTGAACTACATTAAGTTGTGGGTGAATAACTCACATACCTGTAAATACTCCCTATTTTTGTCAGATCGAAATTCATATGGTGAATTTCTATCTGACGAATATAGTATACATGATAAAAACGATATTTTTAGATCTGATGTTCTCCGGTTCGCATGATATCACTCCCCATGATCCTGATATTTTCTCATACTATCATGAACCCGGTCTGATTCAACAATGTTACGGTCAAGGTTATCAATCACATCGTCAATCCGCTTCAGCTCCTTGATGATAATCTCCCCCTCCGGAACACCACTCATATCAATGAGTGATATTGCAACTGCAAGCGGATTTCTCACCTTGTCATTAATCGTCGAGAGCAGGTGGAGATTTTTTTGAATCTGGAGATCCAGTTTCCTGTTCAGGTTCTCAAGTTCACCCTGTAATTGGATGAGTGTATGATTTTGTTCACGGAGAACCTGGTTTGATCGATACAGGTGCCGGGAATAATACCCTCTTTCAATATGTGTCTGAAGCCGGGCAAGAAGAATTCGTTCGTGAAATGGTTTGATGATGTAATCTGTCCCCCCCATCTCAAATCCTGCCTCAACGTCCATATCTTCATCCTTTGCGGTAAGAAAAATAATCGGGATCTGTTTGAGGTGTTCTATCATCCTCATTTTTTTGCAGACTTCGAATCCATCCATTCCTGGCATCATGATGTCCAGCAATACCGCATCAGGACTCTTCTCTGTCGCTAGTTCCAGGGCTTTTTGACCTTCTGTTGCGGTTAGTACCTGATACCCTGCTTTTTGAAGTACATGTGCTATGATCTGCAGATTATTTTTGTTGTCATCTACGATAAGAACCTGAATTTCATCAATCCGAATTCTTTCCATCGTAATTTACCCATCCACTATATGAGAGTTATATCAGCGCTCTTCAGGTATAGGTTGAAATAATATAATGTGAATTATCAGGTAACAAGATAAACACTTGCATGGCATATACAAAGGCTTAAATTATTTTCCTTGTTAAGCCCGTCGTTTTTTTTATATTATCCCTTATGTTCAGGTGAGATTATGTTCATAAAAGAGTTTATGTGTTTACCTGTGAAATATCCCATCAGGTATGGATACAGATCCTGAAGAAGCACGGTTTAATGAGGGTCTATCCCTCATAAAATCAGGAAATATCGAAGAAGCAATAGAAATTTTCTCTGAATTGATTGAGAAGGATGAACGGAATCACCGGGTATGGAATGCGTATGGCGTTGCATTATCCCAGACCGATCGTAAAGAAAGTGCAATTCATTGCTTTGGAAATGCCCTGGCGTTGGATCCGGGAAATCCCGCATATCTTCGCAACCTAAACCGGATTTCGAACCCCTCTGAAAAAAAACCGAGACAAAAACCGGCAGAACTGACAAAAAATACGAAATATTCCCGTAATAAACCGTTACTCATCCTCATTGGTACTTGTGTCATCATCCTCATCCTATCGGTAATATTCATGTTCTCTTCCGGGTACTGGACCAGTCCATCATATGGGTTAACCCAGACATCTGTATCACCGGTTGAAACCTCATATCCATCACCAAATATCAGTAATAATTCGACAATAACGGAGAATAGTACCCCGGTTGTCACTCTTACACCCGTTCCTCAGCCCACGGAAACCAGGCATGAGAACCAGACCCCCCAGGTTATCTTCCATTTCATCGATGTAGGCCAGGGAGATGCAGCGCTGATCCAGAGCGGGGGGAAAAACATGCTGGTTGATGCAGGGTCTGCTGAATCAGGCAGGCGTCTTGTTTCCTATCTGAAAAACCTGGGTATCAAGTCACTTGATATCGTACTCATATCTCACCCGTTCGACGATCACATCGGGGGGATGACAGATATCCTGAATGCATTCCCTGTCGTGACCTACATTGATAACGGGGAGACATACTCATCGGATATATATCAGAAAGTGATAAATTTGGTAACATCCGGCCAGACCTCCCGGACAATTGCCACTGCCGGAATGAGCATACCCTTCGATAATGAGACGAGTATTGCAGTAATCGGGCCACACACCCTTTCTGGTCATCAGGATGAGGATTCCCTGGTGATGAAAGCTACCGTAGGGAATGTATCGGTATTATTCCCGGGAGATGCATCTGATGTAAAAGGCCATGCAACAATCATGAAAATTCCGAATCATGGATCCGATACTGCAATCTCCTCAATCATGAATGTTCATCCTGATGCAGCAATATTATCCCTCGGATCAGGAAACCGCTATGATTATCCCCGTTCCGTGACAATGTCAGCCCTCAATGCATCCGGATCTCGGCTTTTCCGGACTGATATGAATGGCACCGTTGTAATAACAACCGATGGAAATACCTGGAATGCAACAACAACCAGATGATACCATATTTTTGTAATATATATGGTAATCAGCCTCTTTTTTTTAGGATTAGGAATCGGCCTTTCTTTGGCAGCTCCCGTAGGCCCTGTTTCTATAATCTGCATACAGCGTACCTTAACCGGGGGAAGATTGCATGGAATTATATCCGGTCTGGGAGTCGCTGCAGC
>NZ_JAJRBM010000360.1 GCF_028679455.1 Methanospirillum sp.
CTCTGATATTTCTCACAATCATGCTGCGTTGCTGGAAAATTATCGATCATTGCAGGACTAAAGAAAAATATCATGGCGGATGAGAAACGATCAAAAAGACATGAGGATCTTCTTGAGGCCATTTACGAGGTCTCACAAGAGAAAGGATATGCAAAGTCCCGGGATATTGCTGCGGCATTATGCATCACTCCCGCAACAGTGACTGACGGATTCAAACGCCTTTCAGATGCAGGGCTCGTAAATTATGAACCCTATGGCGGGGTAACCCTGACTGAAGCCGGTTTTTCCATTGCCAGACAGACCCAGGATTCTCATCATATCATACGCAGGTTGCTTGAACTTTCCGGGGTGGATCCTGTTGTTGCTGACCGTGATGCCTGCGTGATGGAACATGGGCTCTCCCCTGATTCATGTACACACCTCAGCCGGGTAGTTTCCTTCATTGAAACATGTCTGGAAGATGAAACGTGTAATCAACGATTTTTAACCGCGATTGAAGGTGGAAAAGAGAAGACTCCAAAAGTCAGGGCTAAAAAATAATTTCGGTTTATGACACAGATCCTCACCTGTTTTGGGTTTGCATAATCACTCTCGAAATGACAACTCTGTGGTACAAAGCGTCTGTGATACCCGGACGCCCGGAGGTGCTCATAACAAAAGAAGGTGGAATTTGGACACAAGAACTTCGCAAATACCAATACAGCCGGATCGTACCAGTAAACGGGAAACATCCCGCAATCTTTCTCCTTACTTCTCACCGATACAGAACTTCATTCTGGAGATGAAGGTATTATTCTCGCTTTTACAACAACCCGATGTATTTGAGGGTTTTTTGTACATCAACAAATTAAGTGTACCGATCTCTTACGATGAGTTATTCTCCATTCCTGGCTGGTATGATGCCGTTCCATGCAGCGATTCGTTTTTCATCAACCGGAGCGAGTTCAGGAGAACAAAGACTGTTGCTATCTGGTGACCAATTGCTCCCCCTGCCGGGGACAGGAATCCGGAAGCAGCTCCGATAATCAACAGAAGATTCAGCCCCATCGCGAGGAGAACATTCTGAAGAATAATTGTTCGGGTGCGAATACCGAGCGAGAGAAACCCGGGAAGAGCGGAAAGACCTCCACGCATCAGAACAACTCCAGCGGTCTCAAGTGCAACGGTATCAGCCCGGCTCGCTATACTGATACCGAGATCAGCACGTGCCAGAGCAGGACCATCGTTTGTTCCATCCCCAATAAAGCAGACCGTTTCACCGGTATGCTGGATCTTTCCAAGGAAATCCTCTTTGTCTGTAGGGCGAAGTCCGGCATGAACCCTCTCCTCCGGCAGACCACATTCTCTGGCGATTGAGGCTGCAGTCCGGGGATTATCCCCGGTAAGTACGATGACCTGATCGAGCCCCATCTTCCTCAGACTTGACAGAACTTCCTTTGTTTCAGGACGTACCTGATCTGAAAGCCGAATCATCCCTGCATATGTATGATCATGTGCAACCCATACTGCAATCTCTGAGTCCGAGTTGTTATTGAATTGAGATATATCCGGGATACTTACTCCGTTCCTCTCAAGAAACGAGCGGGTTCCGATATGAACTATGCTTTCATCGTACTTGTCTTCGATTCCTTCTCCTGGCCATTCCCGTGCAGAACCATGGGACTGAACCATACTTCCCCTATCTGTGGCTGCCCGGACAATAGCCTGAGCAATCGGATGAGAGGATGATGATTCAGCATGGGAGGCGAATGTAAGAATTTCGTCAGATGAATACCCATCAGCCGGATCAACACCCAGAACCTGCATCACGCCGGTTGTAAGAGTGCCGGTTTTATCAAACACAACGGTAGTTACTGATCGGCATATCTCCAGATACTCTCCTCTTTTGATCAAAATTCCGCGTTTTGCTGCATTCCCGATAGCGGCAAGAACCGCTGACGGGGTTGCCAGTAAAAGAGCACAGGGGCAGGCCACGATGAGAATGGTAATAGCCCTGATGGGGCTCCCTGTCCAGATAAGAACGACACCTGCAATCATAAGCATGATCGGAGTATACCACCTGGCAAACCGATCGATAAACGGGTGGGAAGGTGGCCTCCGTTCTCCGGCTTCTCTGACTAAATTCACTACCCTGGCATATGTTGAGTCCTGAGCCGCACGAAGGGCAGTAATGATCAGGACTCCGTCAAGGTTGGTACTTCCTGAACTTACCTGATCACCGGGTCTTCGGGTTATCGGGAGACTCTCACCGGTCAGGCAGGATTCATCCAGGCCAGAGTTTCCTTCAACGATAATCCCGTCAACCGGAACGATATCTCCGGGGCGGATTACCACCTGGTCACCGGTTTTGATCTCTTCAACCGGTACTTCCCGGGTTTCACCATCCCGGACTAGGCGGGCAAACCGGGGATGACGGGTGATGATTCCGTCGATATCTGCCTTTGATCGGGCGTATACGTATTCCTCAACCAGTTCCCCGATACTCAGAATAAGTGCTATCTCAACGGCAGCGATGAACTCTCCAATAACCACCGCTCCGATGAGAGCAAGGGCAGCGAGTTCACACACATTTCTTCTTCCCTGGAAGAGCCCGGTGATTGCTTCTTTGAGGATAGGGATAGCGGTGAGAACCAGAGCAATAACTGCCGCAGTGATGCCAACTTCCCGTGGGATGATATCTCCGAATTCGGAGAGAACAGCGA
>NZ_JAJRBM010000361.1 GCF_028679455.1 Methanospirillum sp.
CATTCGGCTCTAGTTCATTAGTTCTTAGTTTTGTTTGCATTTTGGTCGATTCAAACATCACTAAGAACACATATATTTCTTGTTAATGGCAAAGTTAGGATATAAATTGAACCCTTTATTGAGATCATGATTGGATAATAATCTTGTATCGAAAAAATAGTAGAAAACTCGAAAAGAGGTAAAAATTTATCAGGACTATTGATTCTTGAACACTAGTTTCCTATCCTGCTCATCAACCGTAATCTCCTTCTCCTTTGATACGCTTCCCTCCAGAATCATTTTTGATAATTCATTCAACAGGTTCTTCTGAATAACACGTTTGATAGGTCGTGCTCCAAACTGCGGATCAAAACTCATATTCGCGATCAAACTGACTGCCTTATCAGTTACGGTAAATTTTGTCCCATTCTTCTCAAGCATTTTTTGAACAAGCCCAAGTTGGAGCTGGACAACAGCCACAATCTCATCTTTGGTAAGCGGCTTGAACATTATGACCTCATCAATACGGTTGAGAAATTCAGGCCTGATAGTTCTTTTTAGTAATTCGAAGACCTGATCCCTGGTATGATCATATATCTCATCCAGGTTAGCATCAGTAACGTGTTCGAGGTTTTCCTGGATGATGGAAGATCCTATATTTGAAGTCATGATGATGATGGTATTCTTGAAATCCACTGTTCGACCCTTGTTATCAGTAAGTCTCCCATCATCAAGAACCTGCAATAGAATATTAAAAACATCCGGGTGGGCTTTCTCTATCTCGTCCAGAAGTACCACGGAGTAGGGTTTTCTCCGTACGGCCTCGGTAAGTTGTCCACTCTCTTCATACCCGATATATCCCGGGGGTGCACCAACCAGACGAGAGACCGTATGACGCTCCTGATATTCTGACATATCAATGCGAACCATATTGTTCTCATTGTTAAACAGATATTCAGCCAGTGCTTTTGCCAGTTCGGTCTTACCAACACCTGTGGTTCCGAGGAAGATAAACGATCCAATCGGGCGTTTGGTATCCTGGAGTCCGGCACGACTTCTGCGGATAGCATCAGATACTGCCCCGATGGCTTCATTCTGACCTACCACCCGTTTATGTAATTCAGCTTCGAGATTAAGCAGTTTCTGTTTCTCACTTTGCAACATCCTGGTGACTGGAATCCCGGTCCAGCGTGAAACCACCTCGGCAATCTCTTCCGCATCCACCTCTTCGTTAACCATGGCACTATCTTTCTGCAATACAATCAATTTTTCCTTTAATTCTTCAATGTTCTTCTCGATCTGTGGAATATGACCATATCGGATTTCTGCAACTTTACCAAGATCCCCTGAGCGGTTTGCACTATCAGCCTCAAACTTCAGGTTCTCGATCTCATTCTTCCGGAGCTGAATCTGCTCAACGATATCTTTCTCTGACTGCCACTTAACCTTTAACCGGTTTCGCTCTTCGGTAAGGTTTCCTATCTCTTCATTCAGGGTGTTCAGTTTTTCCTGATCTTTTTCTCGCTTAATGGCTTCACGTTCAATTTCTAGTTGACGTATTCTGCGTTCTATCATCTCCAGTTCTTCTGGGACTGAGTTGATCTCAAGTCTGAGCTTGGATGCAGCCTCATCAATCAGGTCGATAGCTTTGTCAGGAAGAAACCGATCTGAAATATATCGTTGCGAAAGTTCTACTGCAGCAATTATTGCTTCATCCTTAATCCGAACATGGTGATGAGTTTCGTATTTTTCCTTAATTCCACGGAGAATCGAGATGGCATCAAGTGTATCAGGTTCATCAACCAATACCGGTTGGAACCGTCGTTCAAGTGCTTTGTCTTTTTCAAAATATTTCTGATATTCTTTCAGAGTGGTAGCGCCAATGACGTGCAATTCTCCTCGTGATAAGGCAGGTTTTAAAATATTGGCTGCATCCATCGCCCCTTCACTGGCTCCTGCTCCGACCAGGGTATGAATTTCATCTATGAACAGGATGATCTCCCCTTCAGCAGAGATCACTTCTTTTACCACACTTTTAAGGCGCTCTTCAAATTCTCCCTTATATTTGGCACCTGCAATAAGGGCTCCCATATCAAGAGAAAATATCTGTTTTGTCTTTAGATTATCCGGTACATCGCCATCGATAATACGATGAGCCAGTCCTTCTGCAATGGCAGTTTTTCCTACACCGGGTTCTCCGATCAGAATCGGGTTATTTTTGGTTCTTCGCGATAAGATCTGGAGAACCCTGCGGATCTCTTCATCCCGGCCGATAACCGGATCAAGTTTTCCACTTCCTGCAAGATCATTCAGATTGCGTGCATATTGATTGAGAGAATTATAGGAATCTTCAGCGGTCTGACTGGTAACTGTAGAACCTTTCCGAAGTTGTCGTATTGCGGTTTTCAGATCCTTTTCAGAAACATTATTCTCTTTAAGAAGCCTCGATGTGGTATCGTTCACCGACAGGATCCCCAGGAGAAGATGCTCGATAGAGACAAACTCATCCTTTAATTCCTGAGATATCGCAATGGCTTTCTGAAGAGCTTTTGTAGTATCTGGTGAAGGATACTGCTCACCACCACTGACTTTTGGGCATGAATCAACCAGTTTATCGAGTGAATGAGTGAAACTATCAAGATTTACATTTAATTTCTTAAGGAGATATGGAATAACATTTTCATCTACGACAAACATCCCTTTCAGTACATGAGAAGTCTCGATAGCCTGACACTGATGTGCCGCTGCAATTTCCATTGCTTTCTGGATTGCTTCTTGAGATTTGAGGGTAAAATTATTTAGATTCATGATGATATGGTCTCCCTGTAATGAATCCCCATGTTCATATTCATTCGTATAGTGATGCTACTCATCAAATAGTTTATCGTATAACTCCAGGTATGATTTTGAAGACACAGTAAAAAAAGAGAATGAATACTAACCATAATGGTAATTCAATTCATGTAACGGAATAGTCAGATAATTTATCCAAAAATAAAGATGATGAAATGATTTGGGATTTTAATTTGACATCTGAATTATCAGATTCTTATCCCAATATTTCAGGTGTTATACCATTATGTTTTAATTCATCCCTGGACTCAGGTACTACAGAGAATCAGATTCATGTTCACGATTTCGATAGTAAAACGCTATTTACTACTTATATCAGGACTTTTTTTTATGGGTCTGGGTATCAGTATGATAACCCGGTCATCACTCGGAACTCCTCCGATTTCAAGTATACCTTACGTACTCTGTCTGATTTATCCAGTCACTTTCGGAGCACTTACCTTTGTCTTCAGCCTCATATTCATGGTAACCGAAATAATCCTTCTCAAAGGAGATTTTCCCAGGAATCAATACCCTCAGATACTGGTAGGTTTTTTTCTAGGAATCTTTGTTGACCTCGGTATGATTCTTTCTTCTTCGGTTCATTCTAAAAATTATATTGGGCAGATCAGTATCCTACTCATAGGATGTGTGGTTCTTGCCCTTGGAATCTATCTGCAGGTTTCTGCACAGGTTCTCATGAATCCGGGAGAAGGACTTGTTCAAATTATCGCAGTAAAAACAAAAGTCCGGTTTGGAATCATTAAAATTTTGTTTGATACCATACTGGTATCCGGAGCAATTGCTATCTCCCTGATTTATTTTGGGTACCTTAACGGTATCCGTGAGGGCACGGTAATTTCTGCACTTATTGTAGGGTATATCATCATTATTATTAACGCAATATGTACGAGATGTAATATTTTAACTTGGCTTTCCAGATAATAAAATTCCAAATAATTCCAATATTAAACATAATTTTTATTGGTATTGCATAGAGGAGGTTATACGGGAGATAAACCCGGTAATCAGATCAGATGGTGTGTGGTTCTGGTACCACAAGGTCAGAATCTCAGTATATAACTCAATATCGAGACTATCCATAATTCCGGTATTACCAACAAATATTACTGGATACGAAATGTCCTGTCGATGAAATTCTTGTTTATAGTTTTCAAATAATACAAAACTTTCCGTGTTATTATAGAGATCATGATATTCCACGGTAGTGTCAGGGTGATCAAGAGTAAAGTTTTGCAGATATCTCACTGCTCTTTTACACGAACCACAGTGAGTATTGTAAAAAAAATGAATCGGAAACGGATTATCAGAGATATTGCTCATATTATTCATCGTCTCAATAAGATGAGCCCCTTCAATAACACTGCCATCCTGAGAAAAAATGGTTGCAGCTCCGGGTTGGATAACACAGAGCATGAATAATATCAGACTCAATAGAAAATTTTTCGATTGGGTATGAGTACTGTGAAATTTTTTTACCAGCATGTCCTTTATTCCTGATTCACTCATCTGATCTTATTTTTATAATAATTTTTATTATTATAAAAA
>NZ_JAJRBM010000362.1 GCF_028679455.1 Methanospirillum sp.
ATACGGAGTCAGGATCTGAAACGTGCCATAGAATCCGGGAGTGGTTGAAACAATACGATAGTTCTCCGCCCATTCGGCTTGCGTTCCTACAAGCGTGATAGAGTCAGGAAGGGCGATCTTCACCGGAAGGTCAAGAAGTTGACCGGTTTCATGGATAATCAACCCCTTCTTGTCGCTCCCTGAATAGCCGAACCTGCAGGGTACTAAAGTCTGGTCGTCTGACCAATAGTACTCATACTCTCCGCTCTGGTTCTGGTAATCTGCAATAACAGAAAGCGTCCCGGAGAAGGTCAGAGAGGTAAGAGTTTCTCCAATGGTGAACGAACCGGATACCGTTTTAACAACGATATATCCAGTACCTACCCTGGCGATTTCAGTAGTCTGGTGGCTCGTACCTCCGGTCACGGTCTGGCCGATAGTTGGCGTTCCAGACCCGGAAGTGTAACTTAACTTCTGCTTTTTCCTCCGTCTCTGAATGGTGCAAGTTGAATCCATGAAAGCGAGAGGGAACAGCACCTCAGTACCCCCGGATCATGTTGTGATTCCTCACAATTACCACGCCTGAACCTCCGGCATACTCAACATACTGGCTGACTGCCCGTCTCCCCTTTGACTCGTATGCTGCGGCTTCAGCCTCAGAATTTATGCTGAAAGAAATGTCACCACCAAGAGAAAGCGAGTTTGGCCGGGTGAGTTCGTGAGCCTGTCTCCGCTTGATTTTCGCAATAGTGAGGCAAATAGAGGCTGTTTTGAGTTGTGACGCAGATGCAGGAGCAGTGAGTCCTTTCTCCAGGAGCATATCGACGATCTCCTCATCACTCCGTGAAATGAGAGACGTGATGTCAGAGGTCGTGATAGTGCCAAGAGACGTACCTGCCTCAAGTTGAACGTCAGTATACTCGCAGTATGCCATCTCAGCCCACAATCACGATGTAACCCTTCTCCGGACTGTAAAGAGTCTGGATCTCGGTGGTCGTTGCCAGGGACTCAACATAGGTCTCAAAATCATCGAAATCTGTGAACACCCTGACATCATAGTTTGTCATCTAACTCCCTCCAAAAAGGGATTAAGAGGTCGGCTTGCTTGCTCCGATATATCGGTAGTCAAGCCGGGCGGCTGCGATATCCCACTCAACACCATACTCGATGGTCCGGTTCGTGAATGAGAACTGATCCAGACCGCCTCCGATGATCTCAGTGTCGGGAGTTCTCTTCAGTAACCGGGGACCTGGTGATGCACGGTAGACTCCAAATGCAACAGCCGGACGACCGACCTGTGGATCTGCACAGAGATACCACTGTTTGTTGGCATGGGTGTTGCTGGTGGATATCTGAGTGATCTCGGTGTTGACTGCAACCTGCAGCGGGGAGAACTGGTTGGACCCAACGAGTTTGTACCCAACCTCGGATGAAAGATCATACCTCTCAACGGTCATCGCCGTGACGATCTCGGTTGCTTTCGGTTCGAGTTCGGGAGGAACAATCAGGCATTTCGGGCGGATCCGGACAGGTCTTCCATTCACATCCTTCTGAACTGCCATCTTTTTCCAGAGCGAAATTACAGCATCATACGAGAGTTCAGCCGTAATCAGGTTCTTATACGTGGTGTCGGCATCAAACATCGAGGCATGGGGCCCGTTTACATCAGCGATGATCTGAGTTGCGAGGTTTTCAGCAGTAAAAGAAGCTGCTTCAGCGAATGCCGCAGGAATCTGGGTAAATGCTCCTAATGCATCATTGATGATGGCCTGCCGGGTGAGTTCGATGGTGTCAGAATACGAATCCAGAAGAATGGTATATTGTCCTTCACCCACCTTCGTAGATGGGTTACCTTCATGTTCCCCGGTCTTCTGCAGGAGCCGGACCGGGCGTTCAAACGCAACCAGAGGTACCTGTTTGAAATCGTTGACACTCACCTGCTTTGTCCACATCGGGTATGATATCGGATATCTGGCATGAGCATCCAGGAGTTGGGCATTCATGTCAGAAGTCAGAAGATACGAGAAATCAGATGTCCCGATTGCTTCGGCGAGCCTGTTCAGAGATTGCGAACCTTCTACTGATCTGAGGAGTTCCCATACCTTTGCTCTCCGTCTGAAACCTTCAGCAGAGTTGAGATATTCCTTGGTCATTCTCTGGCCGGAACCAAAAATTTCAGCAAATTTTGTCATGATTAAGCCACCCTGAATCCGAGAACATAGACAACAGCATCAGGCTGACTTGCACCAGTGGCACTGGTCACCCGGAGCGTTCCTCCTGCTGCGATCTCGTTGTATGCATCATCGATAGATGCAGCCCGGACGAGAGCCTTATCAGATCCTGATGCAGCCATAGCGTCCGTAATCGCATTGGTTCCGTTCTTGAGCTGCAGGGTAGTGGTTGAAACACCCGCACCCTTGAGCACCAGCCAGGCATCAGCGATGTGGGTTTTGTGAGTCAATGTGACGTCAGTATTCCCTACTGACCCGGCTGCGATGTTGATCCGGTGAATTACCGGGATACCTCCGATGGCATTGGCATCAGCGACGAACTTGGTGACAAGCCCGGTGATACCTGCAGTAGCAGACCCGGGGACGAGTTTGGATTCGATGACTCCGCCTGCTGCAAGTTGAGAGGTCCCGACTGAACTGGCTGCAAGAACTCCGCCAGCATATCCGGCCTTGATGACCTCGATGGTTGCAGTTGCCCCGGTCGTGACGACCTCGTTAGCCCATCCGAAGAAAACCCCGGATGCAAGGTTGGAAAGAACAACAGGAGTGGCTTTGCTTGCGAACAGCGGAGCACCAACTGCGATCCCGCCTGTGTTAATGTCGGTGACTTCCAGGTCTCCTACCCATGGTCCGAACCTGACAACAGTTTCACCAGAAACCGTATCCTCATCACCCTCTGCGATACCGCAAAGGTCTCCATAGATCACAACTCCTCCGGATGCCGGAGTGGTTGGATATGAACAGATTACCCGGAGGTCGTCCGGAGTGTGTGTTTCATTCAGCATTATGCTACCTCAATTCCTGCAAGCCGGTTGGCTATCTCTTTGGTCATACCGTTCTCAATGAGCGTGTCCCGGTAATCCTCCCGTGCTTTCTTAGCCTCTACCTGGTTTCCGGATGGTGCCGATCCGTTGTCATGGACTCCTGAGATACCGGACTCTTTCAGGATGTCAGCGATCTCGGTCTGTTTTGCCTTTATCGCCTCGGAGATGATAAGTCCAAACTTTACCGCGTCGATGCTGCCGTCTTCTGCAAGTACGGCCTGCTTGATCAGTGACTCGGTGAGGGTTTTCCGGGCAGACTCCGGGAGGTTTGTCTTTCCGATCTCTTCGGTCACATACTCACGGGCTGCCTTCTCTGCGATCTTTGCCTTGAGGTCTTTGTTTTCAGTCTCAAGAGTCTTGATTCGGGTTTCTGCCTCGGTGACTTTCTGCTTCTGTGCTTCGCTTTGAGATTCGATCTGCAGTTCTTCAGCAACCTGCTTTCGAATCTCCTTCACAACTTCGGGATCACTGGTCATGATCTCCGATAGCCTGATTGAGAGTTGTTTATCTGGTGCCATTTCTGCCTCTTTTTTTACCCGCTCTGCTGCTTCGTTGAATCGGGAATGCCCCCCGGCTCCCGGAATGGTAACGAAATCAACTGAGTTAAATGGGCTTGGTAATAGTTCAGTGATAATCCGGCCAGACTTTCCGTCAGGGCCTTCACCTTCCTTTGATAGGCCATCGACGTAATGAGAAACCCCTATCTTTCCGGCCATCCACTTGAGATCCTCGGTGAACTTCGGCCGGACTTCAGCGAGGGCATACACCCCGGGACCGTCCCACGCAGCAGGATCACCATCTTCGAGGTAATGCCCCTGCTCTGCCAGGACTGCAGCAATCGTGCCTGTTACCCGGGCTGGCTGGTCCTCTTCCTGTTGTCGGGTCGGGTGGTCCCAGTGCATGAGCATGCCTTTCGGATAAACCCCGGATTCGGCTGCTTTCTTCAGTGTCTCTTCAAAATAGTAACCACTCGACCCACGGCCGGGACGGATGATGTGTACCTCTATGGTTCCGGGTTTGGCTGATGCTCCAGAGACTTCCCGGAAACGCATCACGTCTCCGGTGAGAGTGTCAGGGATGATCAGCACCCCCTATAATAGTGCGGTATGGCCCTCTTGCTGCCATTGTATATATTGGCGTTTCAAGAGGTTATAGGTTTGAACTCCGGTATACCGGGGAAAAGAGAAATTTGATTATGATAGACCGATCGGGATTGGTATTTCTTCAAAATCTAATTCAAAACTCCTGACTTCAACCAGAGGTATAATTGATAAAGACCGATCATACCATGGCTGGAAAAATGTTTTTCCCATTTCCAGTAATTGTTTATTGTCTGACTGGAGGACTATTGAATCAAATCTTCCTTGATTACAAATCAAACACCATCCGCCCTCTCCAGGATCTGGGGCCCAATGTCCACAGATCATGATTCATCCCCTCCAATAAGTTTCATCTGTCTGGTTGTTTCAATTTGAACCGGGAGAAAATCAGGGCGAAGTTCAGGACATATATCCCTAAACATCGCCTGCTCATATTTCATTCTCTCATCAAGTTCAAGATGCCCATTTGCTAGCGCTGCAAAGTCAATCGCTACATGTGCCTGAAGTTTCCTCCGTTCAGGTTCTTGTAACTCCCTCCTCCAATTCTTTTCCATCTCTTGGTGGCCTTTCATCACCTGATGATCATTACGGAACGTGGCGATGGCTCGGTTAACTGTATTGGGGGAACTTGGATGGTTCCGCTTTGCCAGGTGCTTTAGTGCCGATAACCTCAACCCATTGAGTGGAGATAGGTCCTTCTTCCCGTACCCGAGAGAGTCAATATCCATACCGGGGAAAACTGAAGGGACTTCACCAGTGAGAATTTTCTCAGCGTTGTCTGTGAGCCAGTTCCGCATCCTGATTAACTTGGGGCCACGCTCATCCCCGTATCTCTTATATGGTAAGAGCATTAAGAATGAAACCGCATCCCTAATGCTTAATTCATAATCAAGGGCCAGATTATCGCCCGGTCGTGTTACACGACCCACCTCCAAATCTCTAAACAATTCTGGATTAAGCGTTAATTTCTCGCTTGCGTGCTTGAACTGAATACTGTAAAACTCTGCGAGTTCTCTAAGCGAGATTCGCCACTTACCCCCAATGTTCTTGAATTGAATTGAGGTATCTTCGAACGAAAGTTCTTTCACTTCAGCGGGTGAATTATCCTTTGCAACCGGGTCCCGCTTTTCACTTGGCGGTGTGGCGGGGCTGGTCTTTTCACTTCTTTTAGTCATACAATTGTACCTTTACTTCTTTGCTTCAACACTCTGATACCTTCCTTAGCCCAATCATTTTGATTATAACCTTCAGAATAGAGTTCAATTGCTACATCAGCCAGTTCAACAGGGACAGTAACGAACAACCTTAATGTCCCTGCTGGACTTTTCTTTAATCTACGGTTCCTTCTAGCCGTAATTTTCTCCTGCAGACTTGCTGCACTAGATACATTATGCTAGCAAATATAAATAATTATTGTAAAATTGCTAGATTGAGATTCTTTAAACATCGATGAGATGAAATATGTTACCTAATGCGTGAATCAACAAAACAACTGGGATTGAGAATCCCGGCTGACCAATACAATAAATTGCAAGATTACGCTAAATCTCAAAATAAATCAATGACAGAACTGATTATCCGTATATTTGACGATTTTCTTGATGCCTCAACCCCCGGTCTTTGTCAATTTTGCCATACTCTAAATTCCCTGGATGCTTCATACTGCCAGAAATGTGGAGAGCCATTGACTGAAGAGGCCAAGAAAGAATCTGATAGGTTAAAAGAATATTACAATAACGAAGATGTACTCATTAGAATTGTAGAGAAAATGCTTGAGAAAAAGGGATTTGAAATCGTAAAAAAGGAATGAATCGCAAGATTCACGGGAGTGAATCATTTATTTTCGCTATGTGCGATTGCGCTTCTAAAAGTTCGGTAGTGGCTCTTTCAAGATGGGTATTCGCTAATGCCTCATCGCCAACCTGAAGAGCATCCATTGCTTTGATCGTATCTTCTAATCCTGGTTGATATGTTTTGAGTGTTAGTTCAACTTCATCTGCTATGAGTCTGGCTTGAGGAGAAAGTTTGTACAAATCCCATTTCCAATTATACACATTAATGGCAACAATAAGAGTTTCTGCCTTTTCCTTTACTTTTTCGTATTCTCCTGCGTTCATGAGTTTTGGCATTTCAAGCGAGTCTTTGCCAATTTTTGTGAACAATTTGACCGTGTTCTCATAAAATTCGCGGTCTCCAAGATCCGCTGCTTGTACAGTAGGTATTGCCAATATGGCTAAAACCAAAAAGAGAGCCCAGAGTTTCATATTTTGTGATTGGCTTCAGCGATTATATAATCACCGATACTTCTCAAACCTAATCCCCTTGTCCCCCGGATACGGTTTGGTGTGGGGGTTTTTGCCAAACCAAATAATATCTGGGATGCCTTCAGGAAATGCAGAACAGGTTTTTTTATCTCGAGTTTCCCACGTTATATAATGTATACATGAATTACAGGGTGCATCCACTCCAATTACTTCTTTTAAATTAATGGATGTCATTATATTCTCACTTCAGTGTATTTTATCCCGTTAGCAATACATGCACGTCTTACCATATCGTTATACGACAACTTAAGATTTTCATAAGCCTCATCTGTGCTCATACCTGACTTTTTATCGTACTCATATTTAGCTCGAATTCCTTTCAACCCGTTATCAAAAGATGCTTGGAATTTATCTGGATCTGGCCACCCGTTTTCTCCTTTCGATATTGTGTATTCTATCCCCAATTCTTGAGAGACTACTTTATATGAACTTGCGTTGTTTTTGATTGCATGAACTATATCGACATCGGAAAATGATGCTGGAGCCGTTTCTGCTTTTGGATGATTGTGAACAACATATCCATCTTTTGGGGGATTTGGGATAGATACAGATCCAGTTGTCCCTACATATCTACCTATCAAATTCCGATCTTTGTCATATACATATGCAATCTCAATATTAGAATTCAAAAATTCGTCATGCTTATCAGAAATATCCCACCCATTGGACATATCATCAGTTTTACCAAAGTACGGAGTCCAGCAGCATCGGCAATTAGGATGATATGGCAGCGATGGAGCCTTTTCGATGTCATATATTGACCCATTCTTCTGACCACAGATAGCACACATACGGTCATCGGGACCCGCTAACCATTGGACTTTGGTGATGTTATCCCGTTTGAACCGGGTAAGCGTTCCCTGGTTGAGCCCATACATCACCTCGGACCGGGCTATCATCTCTGCCCTGGACTGCCCTTTCCCGGAACCAGCATCGACATATCGGGAAATCCGTTTGACCAGCTGATCAATACCTTCACTCCGGAGCATTCCTTCTGTCAGCTCAGAGAGAACGGACTTCTTGACCTCTTCAGTCATCCCCTTGATGAACCCGAGATTTCGCTCAATCAGGGCATCGATGGCATCCTCGTTAGGAGGGATGTAAATGTCAGGTTTTTTGTATTCCTCTTTTTTCTTCGCCTTTTCAAGATTGACTTCAGCCCATGATATCCCGGCTTCCCAGAACTTCGGAACCTGCTTACTGAGCATCTTCCGGACCGACTTCATCTGTTTGGTCTGGAACTTATCGATCTGGATGCTGGTTTCTGCAGGGTTGCCAAAGTTTTCCCTGATGATGTCAACAATTCCGGCCCCGAAGTCGTTATAGACCTGAATCAGTTCCTTTTCGTATGCTGCAATCAGGCCTCTGCTCCGGGTCGGGTCGTCTTGTACTTCCTTGAGTATCCTGTTGAACGCCTGCCCAATCTCCCGGTAGGTTTCCGAGAACGATTTACCGGCAATAAGCCCTGATATGTAGATCTGATTGACTTCTACTGACCCGATGTCAGGGTATACGATGAGGCTTCCAGATTCGGAGAGTTTGCGATAATTGTCTGTAAAAAGAAACTCGTATTTGCTGATTTCATCCAGTGCCTTTATTTTCTTCTCTCGGTAAAACTTACGAGATTGCTTTGTTGCCTCTCGTAATCTCCGTCCATTCAGATATACGCGCTGTAAATGTAAAACGGAGGTAGAAAAATTAGTGATCGCAGTGACCATACCCGGCCTCCTGCAGTTGTGTTGCCGCTGTAGCGAGCCGTTCGATGGCTGCAGCCATGTCCGGGTTCTGGGTCATCTTATCCATGAGCGAGGCTACCATTTCATCGACGGTTGTCTCATCAGGAATCTTCAGGTCGAGCGATTCGTATATCGCCTTGATAAGGTCAATTGGCCTGATGACTCCGGCAAGGCCCCCGGATGGATTGCCGAGCGTGGCCGCGCTGCATAGGCTCTGCAGATAGGTAATCGCATCCTGACTCCGGAGCGGCGGGAACGAGATTTCGAAATCAGCAGTACCAAGAATACGGGTGAAGATGACCTTGAATGTATCAGCCCATGCGGTTTGACGTTCCTCGATGAGGGGCAGGAAGTTTGCGGTGAGTTCCTGTGCTGAAGCCCGGTTACCGGTCTGCGGGTTGCCAGTGAGCATGTTCTCTGGAACGCCGGTAGCAGTGCAGAATTGCCGGAGGAAGTACTGAGAGTCTGCCGGCCCTACAATCTTGTTAGATCCGGCATCAACGACCTTGAAATCGTTTCCTTCAGTTGCTACGAGTTGGTTGCCCACCTGCCCTTTGTGATGTCCGTGCTGTTCGTGGTTAAATTGAGAACTGATTGCAGATACCTGGGCGTTTCCTCCGGTTGTGGTGAACATCGTGGTATACTTACGGATCATCTGAACGATGGCAGCGAAGTCCAGGAGGAATCCTTCATACGCCCGGTTCCATGGCAGGGCAGCCGTATACGGTGAGAGCGCCCATTTCTGTTTGAGGCCCTTGCCTTCAGCCAAGTGGAAGACAATGACGTCCTTATCCACCTGTGCTGATACCCCATCCTGGTTGACCATCCCTGCGTATTTGGTGTTGAACAGGGACGGGTATGCTTTGGTATGCTGGTTGCCGGATGAGTCAATCCAGGACCGGATATAGAACATCGGCAGGTCTGCATCCTCCGGGTCTGTGATGATATCTCCAATCTCATACGATGACCAGACTCTGATCTGAACGGGGGTGAGTTTATGCCATATCGCGAGGAAGACGTTTCCACCTTTCTGCAGTTCGTGGTCTGCTTCGATGAGTGCCTGAGAGCCGAAGAGCGCTAACTGGTTCTTTGGGTCGTTCCTGATGGTATCGATGATAGCCCGGTAGTTTCGCTTGTTTGACTGTATGCTGAACGACAGGCCGAACGTATACCGGGTCTTCAGGTCGATGGCTCCCCGGATGAGAGGAGAGTACTGATAGCCATAGTTCAGGAGGTCGTGATAGAGGTCAACATCGCTCTTCTGGATGACTCGCTGCTGCTGATATCCACTGATGAGGAGCCACTGACGATCCAAGGCTAACCGGTTGTTCCAGGACTGATCTGCATATCCCTCTTTCAGGTTCTCGATGTCGCGTGAAAGTTTCCGGGTTTCTGACAGAACGTCCTGGTATCGTCCGGTCAGGGACGTGAGTTGTTCCCGGGTCTGGGAGAGTTGGCCACCTGTCAGAGTATCAGCGATCTGTTCCCTGATCATCGAACCCCCTTCCTCAGGACCTCGCCCATATTGTTCGGCAGAAGCATCAGAACCATGTGGTATACCCGCCGTGGCAGGGAGATAACCACGGTATCCGGACCGGTCTCAAGGTCTGGAGGAGCATGGATAAGTCGAGAAATAACCCCTGCATAGGTCTCCTGGTCATCCTGCTTGAGTGTGTCAAGTGCATCCTTCAATGTCGGCGGTACTTTGATAGTTGTGGCCTTTTCGGCGGGTGTTTCTTCAGACTGCATAGGTGTCCTCCATCTGGAAAACTGCTTTCTTTTTCTCTTTCTCTCCAAGACCGAACAGTTCCCAGAATGCCCATACTAATGCGTCCATTCTATCCGGGGATTTCTTCCCTGGTTCCCACTCACACATCTGGTCTTCAAGTTCTGGGAACGTCCCGACATGGTGGATCTTCCCCTGTTCGTACAGAGAGGAGACAGGTTCAGCCCGGGTTTCTTTCCCTCGTGATGCATGGACCGGAGAATAGGGAATATTTTTGTCTACGGTCCGGAGGTTGACTTCTACAAGATATCCTCCATTATTGACTTCTCCAATCACCCGGTCAGCCAGGTTATGATTAAATGATCGGATTGCTGCTCTGGCCCATGCTGCTGCAGAACCGGAAAGAGACGAATCCTGCAGGGCGTATCCATGACCATATGCTGATATTCCTGCTGCAATGATTCCGGTCTCTGCTGATCCTTCCCCATCTGATACTGCAGGGTCGACTCCGACAACAACCCGGATTAATGGAGGGAGTTCAGACTCATGTATCCTCAGGTTTTCAATGAGTTCGCGGGTCCACAATGCATTTGGGTTGTCATCCAGGATCTCACCCTCGAGTTCCTGACGACCTAACCGGGTTCCGGCGTATTTGTCCTGTATCCGCTGAAGATAGAGAGGGGAGAGGTTGTCGGCATTGTCGAATGTTGAGAACCGGATATCAATGGTCTTCGGGTCTTTGAGGAGGACCTTGATGAGTTTGATAGGTCGTGGGGTGGTGGTGACAAATACCTGAGGACGGTCGCCTAACCGCAGGCCAAACTCAAGATTGTCCCATGTTTCTTCAGGATATTTGAACTTCGCTAATTCGTCGACCCATGCAGTATCAAACTGAGGGCCACGGAGCTGGTCTGGCTCATCACCAGAGAAGGTTGTTGCAATGGCCCCATTAGGAAATACTAACCGTCTCTTACTTGGTTCGTATAATGGCAATTCATGGGGTTTTGCAATCTTCAGAATTGCGGATGGTCCGATCTCAACCATCGTATCCCGAACATCAGCAACGGTCTGACCGATGAGAGCGATATGTTTGTATCCCTGGCGTACTCTCTCGAGCACCCACTCTGCTCCGGATCGGGTTTTACCTGCCCCTCTCCCGGACCTCATGAGATAACAGAACCAGTCTTCCGAGTCTGGCGGTCGCTGTCCGGGTCGTGCCAGGAATGACCAGCGGGTTGCGTACTCAGTCAGTATTGCCTGTTCTTCTGCTGAGTATCTGCTTTGCTCTATGCTCAAGCTCATTATCTGACATCCTCATGATTTCTATCGGGCCGCCATCCTTCCCGGTGTGCTCGATCTCCTGCTTCTCTCTCCACCGGTCTGGTGCTCGATTGTTCAACCAGTGGATACAAGAGCGAGGGTCTGCAGGTATGTGCCTGGTTTCATCAACCATCCTTACATGCGCAGATTCCCCGTTACCAACCACAAGAGCCCGGGTCTCCTCAACTTCATACCCTAAAGCCCGTTTATACAGGGCCATTTCAACACGGGCGTCAGCAGGGCCTTTACCTTCTTTTATGGAGTCACGTAAATCAGGGTATTTTTTTATCCATTCCTGAAGTGTGCCTTTTGCAATCCCTATTTTTGCGGCTATTTCTTCGTTTGTCAGTCCTCGTATAGCCAAAGCTTTCGCATAAGCAGGATGGAGATTAGGATCGTAGGGTGAGGGTCTCCCTTGTTTCACAGGTTTCTTCTTTTTCCCTGGCATTGCTCCACTTCCTTAACGTGCTTCCAGTCTGCAACGATCGTGACTGTGTGAGGTTCCCTTCCACTATTGTTAGACAGTTTTACCAGAAGGTGGACATTGAATTCGTTCTCGTGAATCACTTCACCGGTAACGCCACGAGGCCAGTATTTAGCTAGTTTAGTTCCTTTCGGTGGTGTGAATCTCATTAGTTTCATTACACCCTGCCCCTGAGTTGAACCGGGATTATATCGCTGGTGACAGCCCTGTCAGAGTGCCGGTATGCTGCATTGCTCGATGTGATGACTCGGGTATGGTGGATTCGGATTGGTAGTACGGATGTCATGCAGGATTTCTCTCGGGAGAAGGATGCATACCGGGAATGCGACCAGCGGGAATCGAACCCGCATCTCCGGGATCCTTTCCCGGTGAGTGTGCCATGCCTCTATACTCGCGAAAAAGTTGATGAGTTATGCGTGACGGCCTCTCCAGGCAACGTCTTCCGGATCATCGCTGATGTGTTCCTCAAGTGTCTTCCGGGTTCCGCAGATGACGATGGTCTTGGACGGATTCAGAAGAAGGAACTCCTGATCTTCATCGAGGTTGACATCCGGGTTTTCATTATGTCCGAGTTGCCATCCTTCTTTTTCCTGAACTACTGTCTGAAGGTTGCTGATTTTGTTTCCCATGATTACGCTCCTGCTGGTATGCTCACTGGCTGAGCCGGCTGTTCTGGGGTCGGTACGGTTGAGGTACTTGGTTCTGCTACATTTTCGGTCACTTCTTCGCTGGCAAGTTGCTGAACTGCTGCATTTACAACGGCCTCGACTTTTGGCACGTAGCCTTTGAACCAGCCGGTTGATGGATGATTGAGAATGTATCCGGCAATGTAATGCAGCAAGTTCTCAAGCTGATTCATAAGGCAGATGGTTTCCTGGACAAACGGGATGATATCAGGTTCATCGAGCGTGACCGTACCATCAGCCATAATCTTCCCTTTCATCACCAGCATTCTGGAATATGATCGGGCGATGTTTCTGATCTTGACAATGATCACGAACTCGATTCCTGCAATCAAGCCCAGAAGAAGGGCTGCAATGAGAACTGGATTGAGATTTAAAATTGTAGTAATGTCTGACATGGTTACTCCTCCTCTGTGGCATTTGTCACTTCATTGGCTGCGGTTTCGTTCGCTGCTACCAGTTCCTTGCCGGTCATGTTGGCAAAATAGGAATCAGAGAAGTCGATGTACCGGAACTGTGGCCGTGCTCTTCCTCCCCCGGACTCATTGGTGACTATATCGAACTGTTTCGATCCATCGTTGACGTAATCGATCTGGCTCTCGTTTCCACCGGTTCCGAGAGTGACCCCATATCTGACTTCTCCATAATAGTGGCCGACACCATTCCATTCAGCCTGTTGGCCCACTGATAGGTTGGCGTTGTTTACGAACTTGGCATTGTCAATCTGTGCCTCTGTCAGGTATCCTCCGTATTTGGCGCTAACATGCTGATCAGTGACATTGGCAGATGCATCGTCCATATCAAGGGTATTTTCAAAGAGAACACCGTTATGAAACTCTGAATTGCCTGATTGAGTATACCGGTTGTTTATCGTGGCGTCGAGTGTTGAGGTGTCTTGGTACTGGAAGTTTCCATGACCGGAGATGAGATGATCGCCTGATGACCCGCCGTTGTACTGGTCACCGTTGTGCATGAACCCGGCGCCTACCGTCCCGGCATTCCAGTTCTCACCGTTGTAAATTGAGAGAGAACCGATACCTTCAGCAGATAGTGAAAATTCAGCTATTGCTGCGAGGGATGGACAAATGAGGATAGTGGTGATGATGATGACGAGAAGAGGGCGGAGCATTTTTAGAACACGCCTCCGGATCCTCCGCAGCCACCAGAACCGCCAGATCCCTTGTTATCATCCTGGCATTTTGAAAAAGTGCAATGGATGTACTCTGCAGCCTTCTTCAGCCAACTCCGGGGCTTGGATGGTTCGGTATTGGCACGAGTTTCAGCCTCAAGAGGTTGGTCGAAAACAGAGGGATCAAACCCAGACATGTCCGAGTATTGGTAGTATATAAAAAAAGAGCCATGTATCTTGTGTTATATGCAAAAAATGTAAATGCTGTTGGATCTGTAATTACTGCTTGACGCATCTAGTACCCAAAAAAAATGTAATGAGAATTTCTTATCCTATCATAACGACTTAAGAAAGTACCGAGTATATAACCAGTTATTACTATTATACATTAAATTTGATATTTAAATGAGAAAACTCATTAAATTAGTTAAAT
>NZ_JAJRBM010000363.1 GCF_028679455.1 Methanospirillum sp.
ATTGGATATATTTGTATTCCGGAATACCCTTAATAACTGATAAAAATGATTGAATCACAGGGGATTGTTTTTGACTGTGTATTTCCATACATATCACAGACCCGTTGTTGTTCTATGGCAGGTACTACCTTATCATAAGGGGCAGTTACATGGATCGTTTAAGTGATACAGCGAGAGCGATTCTTTATAAATTCAACACGCACTGCGTGAATTGCCCGCTATATACTGATTAAATTATGTGTGTAACAGCCTCTTGACCACGAGATACCAATCATATTGGCTTTGAATATTATTATATATGGCCAGATCAAGCCCTGGTAAATCCAGATGAACAGATCTCCATTCAGTCCTGATAGGTGACACCGTATGAGGATATTGTATGAGTGATCATAGGTACCTGATGTCCTGGATTTCATGAAGTAGGGATTTCACACCGCTATAGATACATCTTATTGCCCGGACAGAATCGAGTATCGAGGATTATACCAGTCATGAATCCTCCGAATTTATTCAAAAGATTTCTCTCTTTGAAATTGGTTAATCTCTCAAATTTTTGAATTTTGGTGCTATTTAGCCATCGAATCGGTAATATCCCTACTACCAGAGATAGTTTAATTGTAGTGGGTTATGAACTACTAAATAAAAAACTCCATTATTCGTGCTCTATTTCTAGAAATAAGGACAAACAGATCTCCTCGATCTCGTGCCTCCTGAAATAACCCTATTCATCGTTAATTTCAAAAAATATGCAAAATTTTCGTTTTTATAACCCCGTTTATTCTCTCTTCAAAATGAAGACGATATAACTATCGACTCACTACTGAATAGAGGCATAGCGTCCCGTTATATGAATTGCGCCAAGGGGATCATTTTTGAGATGGTTGCCATTTATGATTCAGATCCTGGATATCTGTTTCACGAACCGGATACGTACATTGCCCTGGATGTATCACTCCCTGACTTTGAATATCCCGGCAAAACTATTATCACACTCCTTATCCAGAATCATCACCTCTGATTTACTGAATGTGATATCCTCAGTATCCACTCGTCAGAGTAGCATATTGCTTTACGTATCGATGTATAACTCCGTTCCACCCTTTATCTGCCATGAAATTACCAATTACTTAACGAATTTTACCCTCTGGTGGAGGGGGGCATGCAGGAGATCCCATGTGAACATTTCTGGGAGACTTCTTTTACAACAACTGACCTGGTTGCTGGAATGTGTTTTTTCGATTACCGTCCCGGGAAAAATGGTATCCGTTGATCCGATTCACCCAATAGATCCGATCGCGTTTAAGAATGGTGATATCGGAACTCATAAAATTGATTCTGGCTCATACAATTTACATAAAAACTTGGACAAATAATTGCATCCGCGGATATTGATGCTGTATTTGTTGAAATGAAAGATAAAAATTAAATAGATGTGTTCTTGATTCATCTATCATTATTAAAAAATACCCTTTCAATGTATATCTGAAAGAATGAGCATATTGATGTCAGAAATACCTTTCAATCGTTTATCATTGGTTACAAAAGAAGAACAATAACACGCCTTTGCTGAGGCAAGATGAATAGCATCTGGAAGATGGATAGTTGTTGATTGGGCACGAATTTTTGCTGCATCTATAAAAATTTGGCGACTAATGGGAATGACTTCAAGATTATCTGAAGACTGGATGGTCTCCTGATAGACATGTTGCAAGTGATCGTTCTTAGTAATAAGGGGTTTGATGAGAAGTTCGGCAAGAGTAAGTTCACTCGTTACCGCTTTAAGATTTCCTTCATCAAGAGCAGTGAACAAAGATGTCAGTGTATTAACATATTCAGGGAAGGCTTCGAGGGCATAAATAAAAATATTTGTATCGAGATATATTTGTTCTCCCTTTATATTATCAATTATCCCCATGTAGTCCGCTCATTTGTAATAAATGAATCAGCCTCTTCAGAAGTCGAAAACCCCCCCTCCCTTTCCCAATGAGGTTTATCATTGATCTCTTTGGAACCTGCTCTGATGACTCCAGAACAATAACTTCTGCGAAGGTTCCTTCTTTGAATTCAGGGACGTAAATCTGGATTGAACCACCAGCCTTGATAGTAACCTGTTTTTTAATGGCATGAATCATGAGGCTCTCACCGTATAATAATACATGTAAGACCACCTCCCCTAATATCCCTTGCCCCGGTACAGGGATGCGTGCATAAGGGCAGACCTCGTCGTTGTCGATCAGGTCTCCTCCACTGCCTTTGGAACTGATACCCAAACCCCCCTTAATGTTTCCTCATTGTATAAGTGAAGAAACGTAATTTCGAGTTCATCCTTTGTCATATCCGAAAATAAAACCCAGAAGAAATACCGAAGTCTTCTTGCTCATGAATTCCTAACACTATGATACATTGATGAAGACGTTTCATGAAATCGGCATCGTTTTTGATTCACAAGAAAGAAATATCATAACATGGGAAGTCGGATCCATCTGATTTTCCAAGTCATCACACCCAATGACAGGACAGAGATTGTAAATAGTGGATCAATACAAATAAGTTTTTATATTATACTCACCGGTAAACAGAAAGACACCACATAGTAAGCCGAGATGAATTCATAGCAGGGGAAAGGGTCATACCATGAAGCATATAACGATCACAGTCACCGGAGAGGTCCAGCGTGTAGGATACAGGGACCGGGTAGCAAAACTCGCACGGCATTACCATATCACCGGTCAGGTCCGAAATTGTGAGGGGTACGACGTAGAAATTATTGCAGAAGGCAAAGAAGAAGATATCGAAAAATTTACCTCTGCTATCAGAATTACGGAAGAACCGATCCATGTTGAATCAATTGAGATAGTCCCGGGAATTGCCGAAGGGAAATGGAAATATTTCGAGATACAACGGGGAGAACCTCATGAGGAGCTTGGAGAAAGGCTTGACGCTGCACTGACATATCTGGTCAGAATTGATGGCAACAGCAGGCGATCGGTCCAGCTCGGTGAAAAGATGCTGGAAAAGCAAGATATCATGCTGGAGAAGCAGGACACCATGATACAGAAACAAGACAGCATGCTGGAAAAGATGGATACCATGGTGGAGAAGCAGGACACCATGATTACCCTTCAAAAAGATACGATTCACGAAATCAAAGATACAAAGGAAGATTTCAAGGATGTCCTTCATACCAAATACCAGTTAATTGAACAACAATTACATGAGATACAGACAGTCCTGCGCAACGCAGGTATGATGAGTTAATAGCATTACAATTTACCCGCGAGGATTATATTGATATGATACCCCGTTCTGCATACTCACATTGTTCGAAAACATTCTCCGGGATCCAGGTCACTTCACATGCAACCGTATGGCACTAACAAACTCGGTCAGAACATCACCATCTTTGAATCAGTAATACTCGGGTTTCCTGCCCGATGTCACTTGGGATTAAACTCATTTACCGGCTGCACCATCGGGGATAATGCAACCCTCCGTCCGGGAACAACAATATACGCAGATGTTACGATCGGCGAATCGTTTTCATCAGGACATAACGTAATAATCCGGGAGCAGACTATCATCGGGGATCATGTTTCAGTCGGGACGGGATCAATTATCGAGGGATATTCCAGCATCGGGAGCCGGGTAAATCTCCAGAGTTTGGTGTATATTCCCACCCAGACCACTATCGGAGACGATGTCTTTATCGGTCCGAACACGGTTCTGACCAATGACCGGTATCCTCCCAGAAAGGATGCCCGGATGGAAGGCCCGGTTATCCAGGAACGTGCACGAATCGGGGCAAATGTTACCATTCTTCCAGGAGTTATAATCGGGGAAGATGCCCTTGTTGCCGCTGGCTCGGTAGTAACTAAAGATGTCCCTGCCAGCATGCTTGCAATCGGATCTCCGGCACGACATAAACCTCTTCCTGCGGGGGCAGCCAGATGATTCCAATTGCCAAACCATCTGTAGGGGAAGATGAAGCCCTCGCAGCAGCAACTGTCATCAGGTCAGGAATGCTTGCCAGCGGGGAGGAAGTAACACAGTTTGAGAATGAATTCTCCTCGTTCACCGGATCAAATCATGCAATAGCAACCAGTTCAGGGACAACCGCTCTCCATGCAGCACTTCTGGCAGCCGGAATCACAACCGGCGATGAAGTGATTATCCCCGCATTTACGTTCATTGCAACCGCGACATCAATCAGTATGTGTAATGCAACTCCTGTTATTGCAGATGTGGAAAACACCTTCTACTGCCTTGACCCCGAATCGCTTCTTGAACAGATCACCCCAAAAACACGTGCAATAATTCCGGTGCACCTCTTTGGCCAGCCGTGTGATATGAATGCAATCCGTCAGATCAGTGATGATCACAATCTGGTACTTATCGAGGATTGTGCCCAGGCACATGGTGCCAGGTATCATGGCAATTCTGTTGGGACGTTTGGAAAATCGGGATGTTTCTCCTTCTACCCTACCAAAAATATGACAACCGGAGAAGGGGGGATGATCACAACACATGATGATGCGCTTGCAGAGCACGTCAGGCAGTTGATCAATCATGGGCAGGAGTCCAAGTACAGCCACACCATGATTGGATACAATTACCGGCTGACCAACATCGGCGCTGCAATCGGAAGAGTTCAGTTACAAAAACTACCTGAGTTCAATCGGATGAGACAGGAGAATGCAGCATTCTACCAGAAGCATATCACCCGGAATGGAATACTCTGCCCACCACTAAGACCAGGTTGTGAGCATGTCTTTCATCAGTATGCTATCCGCGTACTACCGGAGTGCGACCTCTCCCGGGATCGCCTGATCCAGGCCCTGACCCGGGCAGGAATTGGCACCGCAATTCATTACCCGACACCCGTGCATCACCAACCGGTCTATATGGGGATGATCAAAGGAAGTAATGCCCCGGTTTCTACCCGGCTTGCCAGTGAGATTCTCAGTATTCCGGTCTGGCCGGGACTCTCAACTGAAGAGTTGTCATACATATGCCAGATAATTAACGAGGCAGCCTGAATGGATGTTGGCGTCATTGGAACCGGACAGATGGGAAAAAACCACGTTCGCGTATACTCAGAACTCAAAGAAGTCGGGGATGTGTATGTATATGATCTGCAGAGCGATGCTGCAAAACAGGTATCCAAAGAGTTTGGTGCCTTTGCAGCATCAGACATCAGGGAACTTATCAGGAAGGTAGATGCAGTAAGTGTCTGTGTTCCAACGCCATACCATTTCAGCACGGTATGGGAACTCCTGAAGAAGGAGACTCATATTCTTATTGAGAAACCGATCTGCCAGCGATCAGAAGAAGCCAAAAAACTGATCGACCTGATTTCCAGGGATATAATCATCGGAGTCGGCCACATCGAGCGTTTTAATCCAATTGTTGCAGAAATCAGGAATATGATGAAAGATCCCCTCTTCGTGGAGTTAAAACGTCATAATCCAACCTCAACCCGGTTATCAGGTACGAGCAATGTCGTTGAGGACCTCATGATACATGACATTGACATTATTCTTCACACGCTTTTCTCAGGAACACCCTCCATCCATGCAATGGGTACCGATGATGTTGCCTCAGTCCAGATGAGATACGATGAATCAGTAGTTCAGCTCTCTGCAAGTCGTAAATCTTCAAAGAAGATCAGGATGATTCATATCGAACAGGAAGATATGACTATCGAAGGGGACTTTATGACGCAGGAGGTGTATGTGTATCGCAAGCCCGGGAAATATAAAGTCGAGAATGAGCGATATGTGCAGGAAAATATTGTTGAGAAGGTTCAGGTCGCTAAAAAAGAACCCCTCCGGACAGAACTGCAGACCTTCCTCTCCTGTGTAAAGACCAATACTCCGTTTCCGGTAACCCCCACACAAGCGCTTGAGAATATAGAGTTGTGCGAGATCATCACAAATCAGATGCAACTATGAACGAGGAACTTCAGAATAATATTGAACAGCGTGGTCCGATTCAAACCATCGGAGTTATCGGAATGGGGTACGTCGGGATCCCGGCGGCTGTGCTCTTCGCAAATGTCCCCTCGGTGAAGATGGTATACGGCCTGCAACGGAATTCACCCAGTTCCGGGTATAAGATTCCCATGCTCAACGCCGGAGAACTTCCCCTGAAGGGAGAAGAACCAGATCTTCCCGGACTACTCAAAGATGTAGTATCAGCAAAGCGATTCAGGTGTACTGATGATTTTTCCCTTATCAGCTCATGTGATGCGGTAACGATTGCGATTCAGACACCATTTCTAAACCCGCAGGATCTGATACCTGATTTTTCTGCACTTGAAGAAGGTATCAGGCAGGCAGGCCGTTACCTGACCAAAGGTACACTGGTTGTGCTTGAGTCTACGATCACTCCGGGGACCACAATAGGAATTGCCCGAAATATCCTGGAAAAGGAGTCCGGATTTATAGCAGGAAAAGACTTCGCGCTTGCTCATGCTCCGGAACGGGTGATGGTTGGAAGGCTGATCCAAAATATTCAGGAGCATGATCGGATCGTCGGCGGAATCGATGAGACAAGCACCAGGCGTGCTCGTGAACTCTATGCTATGGTGTTAACAAAAGGGAGAGTCATTCCGATGACAAGTACGGCGGCTGAAGTGACCAAAACAGCAGAAAATACATTTCGGGATCTACAGATCGCTGCTGCAAACCAGTTAGCACTCTATTGTGAGGCGATTGGGGTAAACTTCTATGATGTCAGGAATGGAATTGACTCACTCAAAGGTGAAGGAATCACCCGGGCTATCCTCTGGCCGGGAGCCGGAGTCGGCGGGCACTGCCTGACCAAAGATACGTACCATCTGGAACGGGGAGTGCGGACATCAGGGGGAGAATCACTTGACTATCCGTCCGGGACTGAATCACTCTTTGTAACAGCCCGCAGAATTAACGATTTTATGCCTGATCATATGTTTCATCTCCTGGAGGTGGGACTGAACCGAATTCATAAAGAGGTAAGAGGAAGCAAAATTGCGCTTCTGGGATGGGCATTTCTTGCAAATACCGATGATGCCAGAAATTCCCCGTCAGAGATCTTCTACCGGCGGTGTCTGGAGGCAGAAGCGGAGGTACGGGTTCATGATCCCTGGGTTACCAAATGGCAAGGGGTGACGATCTCCTCGTCACTTGATGAGACGATCACCAGGGCAGATGTAGTCGTTATCTTCACCGGGCACCGGGAGTACCACTCTTTGGAACCTCTCTATATCCGGAACCGGACCGGGGCAGATCACCCGGTCATCATCGACGGAAGAAACCTTTTGAATCCGGACCGCTTTATTGAAGCCGGATTCGTGTACAAAGGAATAGGACGGGGAGACAAGAACAACCATCCCATTATCTCATAAATAATCAGATCAATACGATTATTCCCGACTTATTAATTTACAGTAAGGAAATACCTGATGATACCAGGAAGCAAAATGGATACTCATGTGCAGTATCGAAATAATCCCTTTATTCTCTTCCTGGTAATTCTTATTCCCGGCATCATCGGATGTTTTATGCAACCGATCCATTGCTTCACCACCATAGCACTAGTCCTTTCAATTCTGGTAATTCCCGGGGCATTCTGTGTACGGTATCTGGTAATTCAAAAGATGCACCCGATTATCACAAGTGCCGCGGTCATACTCATCAGCATTACCGTTCTCACGCTTTATCTGTTATGCGGTGAACTCACGGGTATTTCTATGACATCAGACTCCACAGATTTTGCTGTTATCGGGGAGTTTTTTCAACTCGGAATACTTGTGTATGCCAGCATCTTCACATTCATGGGAATAGGTATACCAGTTACAAATCACGACTCTGATGAAATAATACCATCGAATGCATGCAGTCATGAAGTCCTGTCAGGAAAGAGTATCGTTGGAATTATTCTAATCGTTGCTTTATTTTCATTCCTAATCGTGGGTATCCTGCCGTTATCCCAGCAGGATAAGACGACCGAGTTATATTTTTCCCAGCCCTCCGGATGCGGTACGTTTGAACAACGTGCAACACCGGATGTAATTACCGTCACAAACCATGAGGGAATTTTCAAATCATACACTCTGTTAATAACCCAGGATGGAAACCAGATGCCTGCTATCCCCGTCCATCTCTCAAACGGGGAGTCTTTCACAGAAGATATCACGGATTCTGGTTCTCCTGGAACGAATACCGGTCTGAAGAATCTTCAGGTGCAGTTATTCAGCGAACAGCAGGCAGGACAGCCGTACAGGGAGATCTGGAGGAACTACAATCCATGAAAGAGGATAGCATTTTTCTTTTTTGCGTTCTGCTATGCTCCTGCACCGGGGTAGCACTGGTATCTGCACGAGTCTGGAGCGGGGCAGGAATGCTCGCTCCCCTTTTCCTCGGTATAGCGGTATTCCTGGTTTGTGGTGCGAAAAATCCGGTACCTGGTCTTGTAATGATCTCATGCAGTACCGTTTTGACACTGGCATTCCGGTTTTCGGCGTTGACATGGGGTGATCCCTGGCAGGATTATGAATCAGTCATTGAAGTACTGTCACAAGGTTCAACTGCGATGGTCGGATACCGCCTTCAACAACCGGTGCTTCCCGGCTTTATCGCCACACTTACCCTGGTAACCGGATATTCTCCCCTTCTCCTCCAGAAACTGGCCGTTCCTCTGGTTAGTGCTCTCTCAGCACCACTGGTTTACCTTTTTTCACGGAAGTATGTGGATGATTCTGCTGCTCTTGCGGGATCGCTCCTGTTTCTCGCCGGGATCCCCTACATTCATTGGGCATCTCAGGGTGTCAGGGAAACACTGGGAATACCCTTTTTCCTTTTTGCCCTGTTCTTTTCAGTCAGGATGATGAACGAGGGGAAGTTGAAGGATATGCTGATCCTGATTCCGGTATTATCAGGCCTAATATTGACCCATCATCAGTCTGCTCTCATGTACATCGTCATCTTCAGCGGGATAATCCTGGTTTATCTGTTCTGTTATGCAGGCCGCGATGAGATGCGCAGGGTAGTATGGACCGGATGCATTCCTATCGGGATGACACTGCTCCTGACACTGTTCTGGTGGGCTTTTCGGATCCCCTTTATTTTTTCATCATTTATCATAACTGTAAACCAGGTGTTGTTCATTGGCGGAACAAATCCGGTTATTCCCCTGTCCATACTCGCGATAACAGGTATGCTTCTGAGAGTTATTCCCTTGTTCTTCCCCGGGGGTATTATTATCAGCAGAGCAAAAAGTCAGGTTATAGTAGGTAGAATCTACCGGATTGTGCCCGGTATCCAGATTTGTGGAGTCATCGCAGGTATGGTCATCGGGGTACTTATCATATCAGGTACATTTCCATTGGTCTCATCATACTCACCTCTGATGATCCTCCCGATTCTTGTGATAGGAATCCTGGCAATTCTGGCCCTGGATCAATTTTTCATGAAAGAGCGATTCTTTTTCCTTATTTGGGCAGGAATTCCCGGGCTAATGCTTGTGGGAGGAATGACGGTCTCAAAATTGTTGTTCGAATCCGGGTATCACATTGAGATCGATCCCTTGAGGTTTCTTAATTATCTCTGGCCCGTTATCACGGTAATTGGCAGTTGCACGCTTGTCAGGATGCAGAATAAGCGATTATTGCATGGATGTATTACCTGTTTTTTTGTGATACTGTATGTAAACGCCTTTCCCCCGGTTGTTTTTGATAGTATTGCTTCAGATAACCGGAGTCTGGTTATCTCACACCCATCCCAAGAACTGCTGGCAATTGACTGGATTGAATACCAGAATGTTACTTCAGAATTTTCATCAGACAGGTACGCAGTAGCACCAGCCAGGTGGCTGAATCCTCTTGGATATCAGGTGGTAGAACCCCGGGGAAGGCCGGGTGAGTGGAGCGGAGCTTCCTACTGGATGATAACTGACCGGATGAAACAGTATGCAAACTTTGACG
>NZ_JAJRBM010000364.1 GCF_028679455.1 Methanospirillum sp.
AGAGGACACTCACGACTCCTGCAAGTACACAGGTGATGAGTTCTTCCGGTGATATCGGAGCAAACCTGAAGAGATTCTGAAGCGAAGGGATGATGAGGATCAAAGCGAGACCAATGAGTGTTCCGGCAAATACCCACCCCATCGCCTTGTTTGGAGTCTGGATTGTCTGAACCATAGTCTCTGACCATGAACGGTTTGTCAGGATCAAAAGCAGATTTGCGATTACTATCGTCGTAAAGGTGAGCGTTCTCACTTCTGCTTCATTAAGACCCCTGCTTATCGCAGAGAGGTACACCAGGAAGACAACTGTAAGTACCACGAACCCCTGAAGGAGACTCAGGAAGAGTGTCTTTCTGGTAAAGAGCCGTTCATCTTTCTGACGAGGGGGTCGATTCATGACATTTGATTCTTCTTTTTCAGACTCGAACACTATTGAACAGGCTGGATCGATGATCAATTCAAGAAAGACGATATGAACGGGCATAAGAATGAGAGGCAGATTAAAAATCACAGGTATGAGTGACATTCCGGCAATCGGGACATGGATGGAGAAGATATATGCCATCGCTTTCTTCAGATTATCATAGATTCTTCTCCCTAACCTGACTGCAGAGACTATCGAGGTGAAGTTGTCGTCAAGCAGAACAAGTGACGAAGCTTCTCTGGCGACATCGGTTCCCCTGCCTCCCATCGCAATACCGATGTCAGCAGACTTTAATGCAGGAGCGTCGTTTACCCCGTCCCCGGTCATAGCAACAACCTCATGATTGGCTTTAAGGGTGTTGACGATCCGAAGTTTCTGCTCAGGTATGGCCCGTGCAAACAGGGTGGCAGTCCTGATTTTGTCTTTCAATTCTGGTTCCGGTATCTGTTCAAGTTCTGACCCGGTGATACATTCATCTGCATGATGAAGACCTATCTGCTGTGCAATGTTCCGGGCAGTCAGTGAATAGTCACCGGTGATCATGATAACCCGTATCCCGGCTGAATGGCACTCGGTTACGGCCTCGGGAATTCCAGGCCGGATCGGGTCTGCGAATCCGATCAGTCCCAGGAATTCAAACTCAAAATCATGCTGCACGTCAGGGAGTTCAGGAAGAATAAACGAAGCTTTCGCCACCCCAAGGATACGAAGTCCTTTCGCTGCAAGTGTGTTGATCTTCCCGGCCAGCATTTCCCGGTCAGGTTCAGGAAGATGACAGAGGTCAGTTATTGCCTCGGGTGCTCCTTTTGACGCAATGATGAACTCATTTCCATCAGGAGATCGCCAGACGTTTGACATTGCCAGGAGTTCGGCTGAGAGGGGATATTCTACAATCAGGTCCCAGCCGGTGTGGATATGTTCAGTTTTCCCAAAATCGCCATCCGACAGGTGGAAGAGTGCCTTTTCCATCGGATCGAAGGGATCTTTTTTGCAGGCAAGGATGGCGTACTCAGACAATTCATGGCAGATATCGGGAACTGAATTTGCACCGGTTGGATCATGGTCACAGATCACCCCACCGGCAAAAAAGGTCTGAACCGTCATTTTATTCAGGGTGAGGGTACCGGTTTTGTCTACACAGAGCACCGTGGCAGAACCAAGGGTTTCAATTGCCGGAACATGGCGTGTCAATACCTGTTTTTGTGATATCCTCCATGCACCAAGAGCGAGAAATATGGTAAGGACAACTGGGAACTCTTCAGGGAGGATAGCCATGGCAAGCGTGATCCCGGCAAGAAGTCCTGAGATCCAGTCTCCCTGCGTAAATCCATACACTACCACGATGATCAGGCAGAGGAGCAGCCCGACAGTTGCGATGGTCCTGACCATCCAGGAGATCTCTTTTTTCAGCCTGGTGTCATCCCGTTCCACAGTCTGCAAAACGGTGCCGATCTTTCCCATCTCGGTCCGTGGACCGGTTGATCTGACCTCCGCAAGGCCCTGCCCCTGGACAACCATGGTCCCGGAGTAGATGAAAGGCTGGTCATCTCCTCCCGGGTGTTGATCCGGTAATCCTTCAGCCCAGGGGATTTTCCTCACCGGAACCGACTCTCCGGTCAGGAGGGATTCATCAACTGAAATGTGGTTTGATGAGAGGAGAATGCCATCTGCAGACACCCGGTCCCCTTCTGAAAGGATGAGAATATCACCGGTTACCACTTCCCTGCCTGCGATTCGCTTCTGTTCTCCGTCTCTGATAACCAGAGCCCGGGGACTGGAAAGGTTTCGTAAAGCTTCCAGGGCCTTTTCAGTCTTCTGTTCCTGGTACACCGTGATCCCGATAATGACGAATACGAAACTCATCAGCATGATACCTTCGGTGACATCGCCAAGGAAGAAGTATATCAGCCCGCTTGTTACCAGGAGGATGAACATCGGCTCTTTGACTACCTCCAGGATGATCCCGGGTATGCCATGTTTTTGTGCTTCCGGGAGTTCATTGTACCCTTCGGTTCTGATCTTCTCAGCTGCCTGCTCGCTGGAAAGACCTTTTACCTCATCAATTTCGAGGATAGTCATGATTGATACCGTTTTCTCAATATTTGATTCGCCAGTTGCCTTTGTCCATACCATCCCTTTGTAAATACCCTGATTGGAGAGGTCTGGGATAATACGACCTATTTTCCGGTAAGTTAAATTATAATTATGAACTGATAAGGAGTTCGATAGAATTGAGATGC
>NZ_JAJRBM010000365.1 GCF_028679455.1 Methanospirillum sp.
GGACTACAACCTGGATTCAAATATAATTATATTGAGTAGACATCAACAAATTTCTTTTTACCTCCTTCAGAATAGAGACTCCCGTATATGAGACTGTCCAGTGAAGGATTTTGCGTATAAACGTATCGCCAAATTTACCGAATTGGAGCATGAATTTGCTTTCAATTCTCTTCACTGGACATTCTCTATATGACAAAACATAGAGAGGGGGAATCCCTATAATCTTGTGAGATAATATAAATACATGGATAATGAGCGATCGATACGGTGGAATATGCTCATTAGCGGGACGGTCCAGAGAGTTGGTTTTCGTCATATAATACAGGGGATTGCCCGCAGGCATCGTATCACCGGATGTGTAAAAAATCTGGAAGGATATGATGTTCAGATTATTGCCGAAGGGAACTCCGAAGATCTCTCTCACTTTAAAGATGAGATCAGTATTCAGGATTATCCCATTTATGTCGAAAATATTGATGTATGTGAAGAATCCTTCACAGGGGAATATTCATACTTTGAGATTACCAGAGGGACTCCGGAAGAAGAACTGGCAGAACGTTTTGACTCTGCAATAGCGATATTCTCCCGGATGGAGAAAAAACAGGATATCGCCATTGACCTGGGAAGAGAAACAGTGTCACTGCAGAAAGAGTCACTTTCACTGCAAAAGGAGACGCTCAGTTTGCAAAAGGAGACACTATCACTTCAGAACGACACAATCTCTCTGCAGAAAGAGACACTTCATGAAGTAAAGGGGATCCGTCAGGATCTGAATAAAACCCTGACTCAGGAGATCGCTGAAGTGAAAGAGGAACTCAGGGAGATACGCTCCGCTTTGATCCAGGCAGGAATTATGCGATATGCTCATTCCTGATCATCATACCAGTTCTGGCGCTGCAAACTGATATTCATTTATAATAGTATTATCAAGATTACATTAAGCTCATGGAAAATAAATACGAGATATCGTCTTCGCTCCAGTCACTCCTTGATCATGTTGAAGAGCAACTTGATACCCGGATTTACCTTCAGCGAAAACAGGATGCACCCAAAAAAGGGCTTCTGCTTGATCAATATTCATTCCAATCCGGTCGCAATGTTATTGTTTTTTCAAACCAGCAGATCGGAATGCTGAAAGATTTTGTCATTGCCCAGAACGCAATCAAACTTCTTCTTAAGGGAATTGCTGCTAAAAATTCCGGATACCGGGTACTCTCCTTTGACAGTAAATCAGCAACTCTTGGCATGGAGCAGATCTATCTTGATGTCCTGAAGGACGAGAAGACGCGTCACCTTGATTTCTGGATCAAGAAGAAACTCATGTTTTATCTGTACATGCTGTTTCATGAGACACTCTGTGAGCTCCCCTGGACCCTGATGGCAAACATTGTTGTTTCCAAGCTCTGTCCGGTAATGCGTAATGCGCAGGTGTATTTCCTCATGAAAGAGAGTATGCGTGATATGCATGATCTCGTTTCTTTCAAAGACTTCATCCCCCGGCGGTATTTTGTCATGCATAACGGAATGTACTATGGCCGTGATCTACTGCTTGGTGAAGTGATGAGTGAGATGAAACTCAACCCGATGATCAATATTCCGGAGATGAAGAAGTTCAAGAATCTCAATCTCATGGAGATGCTCACTCACCGCTGGCAGAAGAACCCCTGGTATCAGACCAAACTGGTCGGGGATGCCATGGTAAATATCACCAAGGAACTCAAGGTAGCCCAGACCTGTGAGAATCCCCGGGCAGAAACCTACCCGACGATATATAATTTCATTGAGGAGATCACCAACCGGTGGGTGAAACTGATGCAGATCGAGAAATACTATTACTGGGAGACTCCGGAGCACCAGCAGAATGCCATCAAGATGCAGGAAGAGTACGAGAAAGAAGCACGGATGACGATATTTGGGGAAGTATAATCTCCATATTACATATTTTCAGATAATGTATCCTGAAAAGGGTTGCCATTATTATCAGGAGAAGCCTGATAACATCAATGTTTTTTGTAATCTTTTGCTGGTATGAGTTATCCTGATATTGCAGGATAGCCAGCCAATACTATGCTGCAGCAAACGGTTTACCCCGGGATTGATCATCAGGTTCAGTATCCGGTGACGATATGGGGGATGTGAAACCGGGAGAAAAGGATTATTGATGCAGGGATCATCGTATTAGTATTCATGAAGTTCTTCAATACCGCAGGACCAGTGAACCCGGAGGATCACTATTGCCTGGACCCGCTTTCCAGATTTAATCTGGAAAAGATAATTACCCTGATTCTACAGAAAAATATTTTGTTCTCCATGCTCCCCGACAGACCGGGAAGACATTATGCATGCTTGTAATGATGCATTACCTGAATCAGACCGGAGCATATCGAGCTCTTTATACAAATATCGAGAATGCACAGGCGGTAAGAGAGAACGTTCAAACTGGAATTCAGTCAGTACTGAGTTCTCTTGGTATGAATGCCCGTGATCTGATCAATGACCGGTTCATTCTTGAGAATGATAACCGGATTCTGAAAGAACGAGGTCCATTTAGTGCTCTCGAAGAGACGCTTCAGTCAGTGGTCAGCCCATGAGTCTTTGCCTATCGTTCTGATAATTGATGAGATTGATGCTCTTGTTGGAGATACACTCATTTCAGTCTTCAGACAATTGCGATCCGGGTATTCCCGCAGACCTGATTTCTTTCCCCAGACTGTAATCCTTTGTGGAGTGAGGGATGTCAGGGATTACCAGATCTATTCTGATCGTCAAAAATCAATCATCACCGGGGGAGTGCGTATAATACTAAAGCAGAGTCACTCAGGCTCGGAAATTTTTCATATCATGAGACGGTGGAACTCTGTCTCCAGCATACAAAAGAAACCGGACAAATATTCGAACCGGATGTTTTAGATGCGATATGGGAGAACTCACAGGGACAGCCATGGCTCATCAATGCTTTGGCATATGAAGCATGTTTTAAGATGAAAAACACACTGGATCGTTCGGTTCCGGCAACCAGCAATATGGTAGAAAAAGCTAAAAATAACCTGATTATCAGCCACGAAACGCATCTGGATCAACTCGCGGATAAACTCAAAGAAGAGCGGGTGAGACGGGTTATCGAGCCGATGCTTGAAGGCACCGGTGTGGATTCAACCATCAATGATGATGATATCTCGAATGTACTCGATCTCGATCTGATTACCAAGGGGAGCGAAGGTCTGCAGATAGCAAATTCGATCTACCGCAAGGTTATCCCACGCCAGCTGACGAGTGTGACCTGTTATAACTTAGAAGCGAGCATTCCACGGAAGCCATTTATTCAAAGAGATGGCAGACTTGATACCCAGTATCTTTTCGAGCAGTTTCAACAGTTTTACCGGGAAAATTCAGGGAGTTGGCTTGAGATCGCCCAATACCTGTAGGCGGGCCCTCAGCTTCTGCTTCAGGCATTTCTCCAGCGGGTTGTAAACGGAGGGGGAAGAATAGAGCGGGAATATGGTCTTGGTCGTGGAAGATTGGATCTCCCTGGTGATCTGGCCTGGTCTTGACCGAGCAGTTCAAAGGATAGTCATTGAATGGAAGATACTCAGGGGATCACGTGAGAAGAGTATCAGGGAGGGACTTGCCCAGACATTCAGGTACGCTGATACCTGTGGGGCTGATGAGGCTCACCTGGTAATTTTTGACCGGACTGAGGGCAAAACATGGGAAGAGAAACTATTCTGCAGCGAAGAGATCTATGATGGGACTCCGGATCATCCGATTCAGTTCCCGGTGATGGTATGGGGGATGTGAAACCGGGAGAAAAGGATTATTGACGTAGAAACCACCGTATTAGTATTCATGAAGTTCTTCAATACTGCTGGCCCGATAAATCCAAAGGATCATTATTGCCTGAACCCACTTTCCAGATTTAATCTGGAAGAGATACTATCCCTGATTCTGCAGAAAAAATATTTCGTTCTCCACGCTCCCCGCCAGACCGGGAAGACCTCCTGTCTTCTTTCGTTAAGAGATTACCTGAATACCAGAGATCACTATTATACCCTCTATATCAATGTCGAAAGCGGACAGACTGCACGGGAAAATGTCAGAAGAGGAATACAGGCAGTTATAACCCAACTTACTATCCAGGAAGATATCACATTCAGGAGTACTTTTTTTCGAAGTCAGGTTTCAACCGCAATCGATGTATTTGGAGAAGATGCAGCTCTTGGAGCTCTGCTCTCTTCATGGTGTAGGATCCTGGACCGTCCACTTATTCTTTTAATCGATGAGATCGATGCTCTGGTTGGTGATACGCTTATATCAGTTCTCCGCCAGCTGCGAACGGGGTACACCAGCCGCCCTCATGACTTTCCATCATCAGTCATTCTCTGCGGGGTCAGGGATGTCAGGGATTACCGGATCTATTCTGATCTGGAGAAGTCCAGCATTACCGGGGGGAGTGCATTCAACATTAAAGCAAAATCACTCAGGCTTGGTAACTTCTCCAAGGATGAGACGGTTGAACTCTGCCTTCAACATACAAAAGAGACCGGGCAGATATTCGAACCCGGTGCTTTGAATGCCATATGGGATAACTCACAGGGACAACCCTGGCTGGTTAATGCCCTGGCGTATGAAGTATGTTTTGAGTTTAAAATTACCAATGATCGTTCAGTTCCGATAACCAGCAATCTGGTGGAAGAAGCTAAGAATAACCTGATTATCAGGCACGAAACTCATCTGGATCAACTCGCAGATAAACTCAAAGAAGAGCGGGTGAGACGGGTTATCGAGCCGATGCTTGAAGGTACCGAGGTGGAGTCAACAATCAATGATGATGATATCTCGTATGTACTCGATCTCGGCCTGATTACCAAGGGGAGCGAAGGTCTGCAGATAGCAAATCCGATCTACCGCGAGGTTATCCCACGCCAGTTGACGAGCGTGACCAGTTATAACTTAGAAGCGAGCATTCCCCGGGCGCCATTTATTCAAAGAGATGGCAGACTTGATACCCGGTATCTCTTTGAACAGTTTCAGCAGTTTTACCGGGAAAACTCAGGGAGTTGGCTTGAAATAGCCCAGTACCGGGAGGCGAGTCCTCAGCTTCTGCTCCAGGCATTTCTCCAGCGGATTGTAAACGGAGGGGGAAGAATTGAGCGGGAATATGGTCTTGGTCGTGGAAGGTTGGATCTCCTGGTGATCTGGCCTGGTCTTGACCGGGCTGTTCAAAGAATAGTCATTGAGTGCAAGATACTCAGGGGAACACGGGAGAAAACTATCAGGGAGGGAATTGCCCAGACATTCAGGTACGCCGACACCTGCGGGGCTGAGGAGGCTCACCTGGTAATTTTTGACCGGACTGAGGGCAAAACATGGGAAGAGAAACTATTCTGCAGCGAAGAGATCTACACCGGGACTCCGGATCATCAGGTTCAGTTCCCGGTGACGGTATGGGGGATGTAATCTCCATTCCTTAAAACGTGTCAAAAAATCCCGGCAGAGATCTGATATCTTTTCTTCTCTATCGGCTTGGAAAAGTCAGGCAGCCGGGAGCCATATGAGACTTGATATCGATTGACTTCAGGGAACTCATGCCATACCAGCCCGGCAGCATGATCCTTTCAAATAGGGAACCCTGACAATATCGATAAAGATGTTGCAAAAAATCTGCAGGCATAGGGATAATCATGGAAGAACGGCAACCGAATTTCCACGACTGGATTAATCCGGATTAACCCCAGTGATGAGAGGAATACAGGTGTAATATTGCCATAAATATTAAAGTTTGATGTTTTCATAGTCGGAGTTTGGAGAGAGTCGGAAAAAACATGTTTTGAAGATTAAACATCCGAATCCTATGATTTCTCAATCAAAGTACGATGAAAGTCTCTATACATCGGAATTGAATCTGATTGTTTTCTGATGGTCCGGGTAAACCCGTATTTTTCATAGAAGCCAAATGAACGAGGTTTCACATCAACGGTAATAATCCTGCATCCAACATGGTGGGAGATGTTTATCGCGGTGACCAGGATTTTACGGAGCATATTTCTCCCAACATCCCGTTTCGTAAATCGGTCATCTGTTGCAAGCCGCGCTATCTTGAGAGCAGGATATCGTGAGTACGGATATCCTGGGACCCCATCACCTTCCTGAATACCACGAACTTCAATACTATCCGAGATAAGAGTGTAAAAACCCACTAATATTTCATTCCAATACACCAGATGAGTCACTGAGATCCGGTTTTTCTGACTTTTAAGTGAATCGAATTTGAGAAATTCTTCAAGGTCATTCTCACGGCAAGTAAAACCGGAAAGATCATCTTCAGATGAAAGAATCGAAAACGTAAGTTCTTCTTTAGGGATTTTCATTTAAGAAAGGAGTTCTCCGCCTCTTCATAAGCTTCCAACAGCAATTTCTTTCCTTCAGGGGTATCTGTTGGATTACGTATGTACCTATGAAAGGTAAGTGCATCTTCGCCTTCAAGAACAAGCCCGAGTTCAATAGGTTTAGCCATATCTACTTGTTCCATATTGGAAGTGAAATGCGATTATAGTATCTCAACAGTACTCAATATATGGTGTTGAGTTCTTCTTGTGGGAATCAATACCCTTTGCTGAGTGCTTAACCAGATGTATTAGTCATCCAAAGCAAAATCTGTGATATGGGCTGTGGTGAATGAATTTTCAACAACCCGCACATAAAAATCCCGTGAATATTTCAATGGGGCGACATTTCATTCCTATCGGCGTTTTGATGGGAGTCCTGGCGCGAGAGATCAGCCCGGGTTTTCCATCCAAATATATTAGTGCTATACCTACGAGCGTCAATGGCGATCATAATTCCTCAATCACGGCGGAATGAAGAACCCAAATCGGGGGAAGATATGCCCCCATTCTTGGCATTACCCCCACATTTGGAGATGAATCCCACAATACTCCCCGTATTTCTACGTTTTGTTTCAAGATAGGCGAAGGGAAAGCGACTTTTTAGCATCAGAGGATAAATTGACCCTAAAACCTGGAAATGGGAGATATTATTCAAGAACATATACCCCCCCGATCAATTCCAGATCAGGATCAGTATAAATTATACCAATTGAGGCCTGATTTAGAGTTATTTCAGGTTCAAAAAACGGGGATGCAACAAAAAGCCAAATTTAACCTTATTTTTACAATTAATCGGTAAAAACCGGCACTCTATCGCAATGGTATACGCTCAATAAAATCAGAGATATAAACTACTACCTTACTCCTTTATCGGGGCTTTATGACCCCTTATTAAAACGCAATTTGGGCTCCTTTCAGAATTGAAACCCTTTACTCCTCAGCTACGGATATAACGATTTATAGTCTAACACAATCAAATGAGAGGGATTTCATAGTATCGAAACAGAAGTACTGATATATTTTATGCGGGTTAAAGAGACGAATAATCTGATTATCCAATTTATCAGAGGAAATCGTGGAATAATCGAAGTCGGCAAACTCACAACCATCGCACTTTTTGCGGTTTTATCACTCTTTGTCTCAATATACTTTTTATATTTTAGCCCATATGTGGGTTTCAGATTTGTGTATGTATTTATTCCCCATATGTATCTAATCCCGATCATCCTTCTCGCACTCTGGTACCCGAAATCGGGAGTTAAACTGGTGATCTTGATCCTTTGTTTACTCTTCATTTTCTGGATTTGTGCAGGTTTTTTTGGGTATACATTCCCTCCCTTATTTGTTATTCTATACACTGGAATTGATTTAGCAATTTTTTTTGTATTCTTGTTGTATGTAAAAGACAGACGATTGGTTGAAGCGGTAATTTTGGATCTCATAGAGCGAAGCGCTTCTAGAAATGATGGCAGCCATAATAATTTTGATCCATTTAATGGTGATTTTGATGCAATTATCTCAGCCTTAGGATCAGTTGATGAAACTTCGCGCGAAGAGGCGGTATTAGCTCTTTCAGGCCTTGATGACGAGCGGGTGATTTATCCCCTAATATCCGCACTCAAAGATGATAGTGCGTATATCCGAAGAAGCGCGGCAGATGCATTGGGAAAAAGTAATTCACTAAAAGCAGTTAAGCCACTCATCGAAGCCCTGACTGATGATGATCGATACGTGAGGGAATCGGCATCTGAAGGACTTGGACATATTGGAAAAATATCTATGCCAGATCTAATCAAAGGACTTTCACACCCGGATTGGAGGGTTCGTATGGGGATTGTGATTGCATTCAGGGTTTCACCAGAATTACCCGATATGGATCCAATAATCAGATTACATTCAGATGACTCAATTTATGTTAGAAGGGAAGTGGTGAAGACACTTGGTCGAATAGGGGATCGAACAATATTTCCCTATCTTGTTGAAGCAACAAAAGATCCAGATCCTGGGGTCAGGCTTAGAGCGGTACGTGCGGTAGCTCGCATGGGAACCATACCTGAAGTAACTTAAGTTCTTAGGCGATGCATGAAAGACCCAAATGGAGCAGTGAGAATTCGGGCAGGAGAAGAGTTGCAAAAATGTGTTAGTAATCAAGATTGAGAATGGTTCTCTAACAAAAACTGATACCATAATAACTTGTCAGAAA
>NZ_JAJRBM010000366.1 GCF_028679455.1 Methanospirillum sp.
ACCCGGTTGCATCGCTCACCGGTGGGAAGCAGGACAAAGGTCGGGCTCTTGTCTTCGGTTCCTTCTTTGAAATGGTGGGTGGTTTCTCTGAGTTCAGCTGCAAAAACACGTCTCGCTGGTTCGCGTTCATACCGCTGAAAAGCTATCTGTTCACTCATTTCCGACCTCCTGATTGGTTGATCAGATCCGCATGACGTATCGGATCGAGGGTAAGAAATGAGCATGATGAAGTAAAGAGCCGGTTCTCGATGACTCTACCCTGGCAGCAGATGTATCTTCCGAGTAACTGCTCACAGAGGTGGTAATACACGGTTTCAAGTCCGAGCGGGTTGTTCTCTTCCATCTCCTGTGCTCCTGCAAGCGTGAGACCTACCAGTTTCTCAACTCCTTCCTGTGAGATGATCGTATCCCAGGTCTGTCTGCCGTTATCAAGCCACCCTTTGATTCTGATATCGTACTTAAAATCAGGTTGTATCTCATGAATCTGGCAATAATTTTGCCTGGTAAGAACCCGGCCGCATCCTTCAACCGGACATCGTTTGATGAGGCCTGAACCCGGAGAAATATGAACCAGAGCTCCGGTGACCTCATCGCCTGATGCCTTTACTTCAATGGTTCCATGGTCATCTGCTATACTGGATGATCCATTGATAGTCAGCGATGGCCGTCCATTGTACTCGTCTGCTGATGCGTATAATATCGTATAAATTTTTCCGGGGATGAGACGTTGGGCGTTCTCATCTTTCCAGGTCACGAATCTGATTGTACCGGTCTCATCGCCGAGTGTTCCAGACTGAAGTATCCGGTCACTGGTACTTTCGTACTCCTGAACTACCTTTACATGCAGACAGACAATTCCTGGTTTTATCTCTGCAACTCTGGTTATTGCATGCTGAAGATCGCGGTCTTTAGTGATCGGTGATATCGTTGATCCTGCATTGAGCTGGAGGTTTATTGCTCCCCGGTAGATATCAGCAATTGCGTATTCCACCCGGTACCATCCACCCTCTTCAATCCCTGATACCGGTTCTCCCTGTCTGATGGTAAATCTGATTGCACCGGATTCATCGGCAAGTATCCCAGCCGCCGCAATTGCACCTTCTGAGTGAGGCGTATATGATACAACCTTTGCTTCCAGACTCACAATACCCGGGGTGATCTCAGCAATAGGGGTGGCATTGATGTGGGGGATCGTTTCCGCAGACAACGGGGTCACGGTCGTTCCGGTGGTGATCTTGATGTTTTTCTGGGAGTTATACTCATCAATTACTGCGGACTCTAACCGGTACCATTCACCTGCCTGAAGAAGCGGAGCGTTTGCATTGGCCCAGGCAGTAAACCGCATTATTCCGGATTGATGTGCAAAGATACCACTCTGGGCAATTGAGGCACTTCTGGGTGGAAAGAGGACGGTAACTTCCCCTTCTATGGTAATCGTTTCAGGCGCTGCCCTTTCGGGAAGCGGGCTGACATGTATGGTACTCACATCATCAGGCAGACAGGTCGCTCCGTTCAGGGTAAGAGAAAGCCGTCCATTGTACTCATCAGCAGTTGCATAATATACGGTATACACCATGCCTGGAACGAGCCGTTCTGCAGATTCGTCATTCCAGGTCACAAACCGGATCGTACCGGTTTCATCACCGAGTATCCCTGACTGAAACATCCGTTCGCTTGAACTTGAGTACTCCTGAAGCATCTTAATACGGAGACAGACAACTCCGGGTTTCACCCCGGCAACCGGTGATATTGCAGGCCGTAAACTTCGGTCCTCTGTTATTGGAGTTATGCGGGTTCCTGCATTGAGTTGGAGATTAATTGCCCCACGATACACGTCTGCTATTGCATAGGTGATCTGGAACCATCCCCCTTCTTCAACTCCTGAAAGCGGATCTCCTCTTCTGACAGTAAACCTGATGGCGCCTGTCCCATCAGCAAGAACACCTGCCATACGAACCGGTCCATCCGCACGCTCAGTGAGAGAAACTACTTTTCCTTCTAGACTGACCACACCCCGCTGCATTTCTGCAATCGGAGTTATTACCAGGTCAGGGAGGTTTTCTGATGATACCGGCATGATTGCTGTTCCTGAATGGACCTGAAAACCAGGCTGGTTATTAAATTCATCAACAGCAGCTGATTCGAACCGGTACCATTCGCCCAGTTCAAGTACCGGTGCCTGAGCTTTTGCCCAGACGGTGAACCTGATGGTCCCTGAATGATCCGCGAGAATACCGCTTTGTGCTACTGATGGGGATCGTGACTCAAAGAGAACAGTAACCACTCCTTCGATAGTGGCCCAGTCCCCGATCTTGAGGTCGGCAATCGGTGTTGCATCGGGTCCATCTGATGAGACCGGCCCCGGTGTGTAGATACGCTCTTCAAGACCAAATTCCCTGGAGTAATCACTGACGATTGAGCGTTCTGCTTCATCTTCAGGAACTCCGAATTCGTTGATCATCCGTGAAAGTTTCTCTTCAATCTTCGCAGGTTCGATCTGGTGTCCCTGTGAGGAAAATTTTTCGGAGATCCTTTGTGTAATTGTTGTAAGGTCCATATGTCATCTCCACTGAATTCCTCAGATCAGGATACATATAAACTATGCAGGGCACAGGGTGAAAGTGAACCGGGAAAAAATTCCCCCTGATTAATAAATTACTGAAGGGTAAGGGGGGGATATTATTTTCAGGAGTTATGTGCAAGGAGAGATTTCAACTCAATATGAGAAGCTTCCGGGTTGCGACGCAAATGACGCACCACTGCTGGCTGGTGATTGAGCGTACAGGGGGCACAACTCCATACCCTCCCGTGAGAACCGTCTGTCCATTCGCCTAACGTTTCATCCTCACAGGGATACAGGGGGCAATAACAGAAATCACAACGTTGTCCTTTATAGTGGCATGGATAGTAGGGGCATATCCCTTTCTGCCACTCTACCCACCGGTCACCACCGATGGTACTATGAATATAAAATGATGGTTCGCGAGGCGTCTGTGGTATTTCCCTGGGGGACGTATTATCCTGAAGTCGGGAAATTCCGTACCTTATCGCCTCACGTATCTTCCGATTCCAGTCTCTATGAGAGTTCTCCCGTTTTCGATCGGTATTTTCTGCTCCAATGATAACCCCGCTCTCCAAAGGAGAACAGAACCCGTTTTCACCAGGAACAGACATCCTTGCTTCAGTGATTGCCACCAGTGCTGTAAGTAGTTCCTGATCGGTGAGTTTTGAGTCGATGGTACAGATAATGCTGATAAAGCCTGGTACCCATCCGGTTTTCCCGGTAGTCAGTTCATCAACTCCGGATGCCTCCGGATTATATCCTGCCCCGATAAAGATGGTCACTTCATCGAATCTGAAGACTGAATACGTTACTGATTGTCCCGGGAGTAGCAGACCAAAGGTTTGCGATGGCAACAGGCCATTCCGGTATGCTGCATTCCAGATATTCTGTTCATTACCCGGAAGATCAAGAGGGAGCACCTGGTGAAAAAGAAGAGATGTGACATTTCTGATACCCCCGGTGGGTCCGGTGCTGCATGCTCGAAATGTCCCCCTCACCATGAGAGAACCGGTTCCGGGGTAATACCTCATACAACCGAGTAACGTTGTCTGTCTTTAAGTTCCTGCTGCTTTCCTGCATTCCAGCCGGATACATCCTGTAAATATCCGGTAACCCTGCTGATCTGAACAACATCATGCGAACCGCATTCCGGGCAGACCGGTTCACCACAAAGTGGGCAGTACTCAATTGATGAAGCGATTTCATGAGAGCAGTTACAGGTATCAAGTGGACACATGATCTCCATGTTTCGCTCTCCACAGACCGGACAAGGTGTTTCATCGACAATCAGATGGCAGGAGTGGCACTTGTATCGCCGCTCTGCAACCGGGATATCATCTTTGGATGAGTACTGTGCTGCGATCTTTCGCTGTTGCTCACTCCATATCATACTCATACATACTGAATATGAGCATTTGAAATTATTTGGAGCGTATTGACCATACCACTATCAGGACTGGAGGTTAAGTCCGGTTCCCGCGGATATCTGCATATCCGGCAGCCGCCGAGGCAGGATCATCTGCTTCATAGATCGCACGTCCGACAATGATACCATCCACCAGTTCAGCGATTGCCTGGGGATCTCCTCCCTGGGCTCCAACGCCGGGAGAGAGGATCTTTTTTGACCCGATGATCTCACGTAACATCCGGGTTCTTTCAGGTCGTGTTGCGGGTGCGATGATCCCATCAGCCCCTGTGGTGAGTACCATTCGGGCTATCTTTTCAGCAATACCGTTCTGAAAAAATTCTGCCCCTCCGGGATGGCTCATCTCTGCCACCACCAGACACTCCCCGCCATGGGCATGAGCTACCTGAACACATGCCTCTACTGAATCACGACCTGGAAACCCATGACAGATGATTGCAGAAAAACCTGCATGAAAGACCTGTTCCGCGATCAACCGGTTGGTATTGGGAATATCAGCGACCTTGAAGTCGGCGATAAGTGGTAGTCCAAGGGTGGCTAATTCCTTTGCGATTCCCAACCCTTCTGCAAGAATGAGGGGATATCCCACCTTGATGGCATCAATATGGGGGGCTGCAGCTGACGCGATGCGAATTGCCTCTGCCCGGCTTGTAGGATCAAGTGCCAGGATGAGATCAGTCACGAAATCCGCTCCATTGCCGTTGCCACCAGCAGAGGGAAGGTGATGGTGGCGTCCCCATAAACCGTGACTGTTTCAGCATCCTCTTCAACTTTTCCCCAGGATCGTGCCTCGTCAAGCGTTGCCCCGGAAAGTCCTCCCAGATCCGGGCGGTCCCCGGTTAGCTGAATGGCATAGGTAAATCCCTTCGGGGTCATGAGCATGCTCTGGAGGATGAAGTTCTTCGGAACTCCTCCTCCGATAAAGAGAGCTCCGGCCTGTTCAGCTGCAAAACAGAGATCAATTATCCTGGTCATGTCTGCAAATGCATCCACCGTGACTTTTCTCCCCTGACGGAAGAGCCAGTACTGAAGTCCGATCATTGAATCCTGAATAGCAGGACAGAATATGGGGATCTTATGACGTGCAGCGGTTGCCAGAATTCCGGTTTCCAGTCTTAAACCGATATGGGTGAGGAGATCGCTGATTGAGATGGTAGTCCCATCCTCAAGATCAGCAAACACCTTCTGCATAAATTCTTCAAAAGAGATGAAGGCGTCATTGGGGAGATACACATCATATATCCGGTTAATCTCCTCATGCCTGAGTTCGACATCATTGCAGTGTTCAGTCCCTTTGAAGTGGTGGCATCCGATCGCCTCGATTACGTCGTGCGTGAGGTTAGCTCCCGTGGAGACCAGGGCATCAACCTTCCCGTCACGGATGAGATCGCTTACTATTCCTCCCATTCCTGCAGGGACCATCGCTCCCGCAAGACCAAGGAACCTGGTAGTTTTTGTGTCGGTGAGCATTGAGGTGTAGATGGAAACTGCCCGTGAAAAGGCGCCTCCATTATAGGCACCTGCCTGTTCCATCACTGTCACCAGATCATTGACACTCATTCCCGGTCTGAGATGAGCCTGCCTGACCGGAATATCACAGTCCATGTATACTCATGTGCTTCCACGCATCAAGTAACTGATGATGAGCCTGTTATGTCATATCTGACATAAGAATTCCTGCTTTTGCGATATGGTCGCGTCCAATTTCGTAGATGTATACGGTGACTGCATCAGGAGAGACACCGAGTTCCTGGACCAGTACCTCGGTGACCCGCTTTGCAACCGCTCTTTTCTGCTCTGGTGTACGACCTTCTGCCATAGTAATCTGAATTGCCGGCATATCCCATGAGTTAGGTTACCTTCTGGAAAAATCTTCGCAGGGTTCTTCTTTTCCTCTGATGAGGGGTCGTGACAGATGTCTGCGTGCTGAAGGGGGAACCTCGTACCATCCGGTCTGGATGTTCCTATCCTGGATTGAAATCTCCGGAGTCTGGGTTCTTTCTC
>NZ_JAJRBM010000367.1 GCF_028679455.1 Methanospirillum sp.
GAACCATCCGGTCAATTAATGTCTTCATCGGCCCGGTGACCCCGTCAGCATACACTGGTGAGGCAAAGACCAGGATATCCGCATCCCGTACCTTGGGCATCAGCCAGTCCATGTCATCGGACTGGATACATCTGCCGGAGGGGCGGCAGATGCAGGTGAAATCTCCCCGGCAGGATTGGACTGTGATATCTTCAGTGTAAATGATCTCAACATCCGCACCGGCTTCTTTCATCCCCTCAAGGAACGGGGTGAGGATAAGGGCGGTGTTTCCCTTATCTTTATGGGGGCTTGCGTTGATCGCGAGGACTTTTGTACTTCCGTTCTGTCCTGATGGTTTCGGTTTGTTTTTCTTTTGAGTGTTCATGTTATCCATCGGAATCACTATACAGTGATTAGCCTTGGTAAAATTATAACTATTGATTTGTTTAAAACTAACAGTATTAATCGTTAACAATCCTGAAGAGCAGGAATGCCATGAAGGCCCCATAGATCACGCAGCCAGCGAGAGCGGATGTTCGCCGGGACCTGCTGGCCGGAACCGCTCTTCCCGTCTTCAAACCGGGATTATCTTCCATGAGATTCGCATCACGTGATCGTGAACCATATTTTCGTTCTTATGTGCCGGAGGTTCCGGTCATGTCATCTGAAGATTCCTGATGAGAGTATCGTAATGTTCATTCAAATCTCCTCCCCGTGATGGGAACTGATGACTATGCCTGCACCTTTCTGCAGTAATAGACCGGCCACTTCATGTATATCCGGAACCCGGCGGCCCGTTCCCACAGGAAGATATACACAAGAAAGATCGCCATATATGTCATAACCAGCGCCGGAACAAAGCCTGCGAGGTTTGAATATCCCGGTATCATACCGCTGGTGAAACAGAACAAAATCACAATGACCATTGCAAAGGACCCAAATTCTAGGCAAACGATGGTTCTGCCTCGTTCCTTAAACCAGCTCCATTCGCTTTCCGTGCTTTTTCTTAGTAATGAAGAGAAGAAGTCACGGTAATGAAGAATTGACAGGCCTGCCAGCGGTATCGCAATGATCATGCCGGCAAGTACCGAGAGGATCTCTGACTTCCCGACAATGGAAGAAACCCACATGACATATGTACTCGCGATGACTCCCAGCACGAGCATCTGGATCCTGAATTCACGATACCATACAGAATCCAGCCGGGTTTTTTTACCTTCGGTGTGATGAATTACCTGTTCATGGGTCGGTACCACTGCCTGCTGCTGTATTCCTCCCTTCTGGAAACACCAGCCAAGACGATTCCGGATTACTGAGCTGATTCTCATTGACATGGGTATTTCACTCTGCATCTGGAGTCACGTGTGCCAAAACAACGGACATCAAAGGGCTGACAATTCTATTCGAATTTATCCCGGTAAAATACCTGGCTTTCAATTCTGAACCGGATAATTTCTGATCAATAGTAAAACCATGATTCATAAGGAACTGATTCACATCATCACCGGGAATGATGAATTTAAACTGTTCTCCTACATTCTGAATATGTTCCCTGATTTTTTCAATAGATCTCTGGTGATCTCCCATGATTCCCTGTGGCGGGCGGGATGGATAATCAAAAATAATAGAGCAATCACGCCCGCATTTCTGTGTTATCCCTGATAGAACAGAGGTTACTGAATCTGGTGATAAATAGTAAATTACTCCCTCCATCAGGAAAAGACTCCTTAATGATGGATCAAATCCCTGTTTAGTGAGAGATTCAAAAAAATTGTCTTTTTCCAGATCTATTGAAATGTAAACATGATTTTCAGGAACTTTTTCGGAAATTCCGGATAATAATTCTCTTTTACGACATTGAATCTCTTTTTGATCCAATTCAAAAATTGTTTTTATTTTTTTGAGTCTCTCGATTCGTAATGGCCGTGAATCATATCCTGCACCAATAATCACGAATTGATCAAGTCCATCATTAAGCATCTGATTGATGACATCATCAAAAAATCGCGTTCTTGCGAGAACAGAGTTGCTCAATCCGGGATATTGAGCATCGATTACTTCCATGTATCTGGTTAACTGATCGGAATTGGAATGTAACAAACCTCGTATTGTTTCGGAAAGAAAAAAAACGGCATATGGATCACAACAAATTCGTTCATCAACCTTTTTTTCTGATTCCATTACCCGGTATAAAGCCATGCCTTCTGCAGTACTGTTAATTCCAATATTTTTCGGATTAATTTGATGAGTATTCCCATTTTTAATATGATTCATGATTTTTCTCCATTCAGTAATAATGCACAACATGCAGTGAGGACATACAGCTCATTAACGAACCTATTTTAGTCTCAATAATTCCTTTAGAAGGAATGGGGGGAATTTTTTATGCACAATTTGTTCATCAATGAACCGATTATAAAATTTATAACTTGGTCATTTTTTGAACAAACTCTATTTATTATGAACCCTCATAAATGATCCGATATGATAACTAATGGAAACCAGATGGATACTCTGCAATCAGTAACATTCAAAAGATATCAGCATGTTTTATGGAAATATATTGGAAATCCCTGACTGAATCAGACTGTAACAAATGTAAACTGCCTCCGTTTACAACCAACCGAGGGACACATGGTGAACATTGATCGAAAAAAGAGGAAAACTGAACGAAAACGTTCGGAAATAATAGCAACCGCGGAAAGGTTATTTCAACAGAGGGGATTTGAACAGGTAACTATGGAAGAGATTGCAGACGAACTCGATGTAAGTAAAAGTTCGATCTATGTCTACTTCAAAAATAAAGATACATTATTTTTCTCGATACTATTGCAGAAATGGTATATTTATCTCGAAAAATTAAAGGAAAAAATAAATCAGGGACAAACCGGTCTTGAAAAAATTAATAACATGATTCAATTCACTCTTGAATTTTCCAAGCAAAACCCGGAATATTCAAAAATGACCACACATAACTCGTCTCAAATTTTTCAACGGATAGACCGGGAATC
>NZ_JAJRBM010000037.1 GCF_028679455.1 Methanospirillum sp.
CACGGGTATTCACCGATAGTCCGGTACTACCCAGACATTCGTAAATAAAGATCCGGGATTCACAAAAGAAGAAATATTTCTCTGAATCGTCACAACAGAATACAAATGAATTCCCGCTTCTCTCTATTTTTCATGGCATGCATCGTCTTTTGTATCGCCGGTAGCATCATGTTCTCTCCGGTAGCTGGATTAATCCCCGATGAACTGGTAGTAGATTACGGGCAGGATTCCCTGCAGCAGCATAATACCTCAACACCCATCGGAGTTCTGGTTATGCAGAGTGGCTTTGTATCTGATATCGGTACCGAATATTCACGGGCATTCTCACTTGCAGCGAAGGATGTGCCAGGGTCACACATTAGTCAGGTTATCAGGGATGCCGGAAGTAACATCTCCGTCGCATCGATGGCATGGAAAAATATGAGCGAATCATACCCGGATCTGCCGGTAATCGTTACCGTCGCCAGCTGGACCTCAAACACCGTATACCCTGACGCATCAGCGTTAGGGATGGTTCAGGTTGCACTCGGTAGTGCTCTGATCAACCGCAACAATTCACCTGACCACCTGATACGATTCACTCCGGGTGTGGAACAGGAAAGCCCGGTCCTTGCAACATACCTGGAGCAGTTCAACAGAATCGTACTTCTCGGAGGAAATAACCAGTATACAAATGGATATGCGGATACGTTTGAAAAACTACTCCCTGAAAAAACGAGAACCATATCGTGGTACAATCCTGATGATCCAAAATCCACTCTGAACATTTCAGAGATCAGAGAGGCAGATCCCGACGCAATCGTTCTGCTAGGTTTTTCAGAGGTTCCTGCTGTGGTGAGAGTGATCCGGGATGCAGGCATTACTGCTCCGCTGATTGGAACACGGGGAGTTGAGAATAACGCACTTGCAGCGACAAAGGAAGCAGAAGGGCTCATCTTCACCACACCTTCGCTGAACAGGACAAACCCGTTTTTTGACCGGTATCGCGAATACTACCATGAAGATGCAACCTTCTTCGGAGCAGAAGGGTATGATGCCATGACTTCACTCTATTCCGCCGTTTCAACCTGTGGAAATTCCCCGGATTGCATCTGTACCTGGTATCAGAACCAGACTATTGATGGGGCACTCGGGGAGGTCAGCTTTGATAACAACGGGGTTGCATCCTACCCGATAACATTCAGGGCAGTCAGGAACGGAACATTCGAGGATGTAACCCTCCCTCCATCAGTATTGCCAGATACTGTGGAATAATTCGGACTCATCAATGACTCACCTATCGCAGGACCTCACCCCGGACAGATCCTCTGTGTCGGGATTAAGGAAGCAAATCTGCCTCCCACTCACTCATCAGAATGCAGCAGGGGCTGCCCGGCTATATACCGAAGTGTTCACCGCTGACGAGCCAACCACCAGACATGCAGACCTTGATTCATCCAGGTTTCTTCCCTTCGCAGTACATTATGTCAGGACCCTGGTTGATATGGATCTCAGTTATCTCACCGGTGACGGTGAGACCGAAGAACCAGCCGGGTTTATCTTCTGCCTAGATCTGACTGATGACCCGGAACAGGGAGGGCCGGAGATGATAGCCTTCCTCTCCCATTTCAGGGAGGCTATCGCGATGATTAATGAACTTGAAGACCGGTATTTTGACAGGGAAGCAATCCAATCCGGATCGGTTCTCCATATTTTTCAGATTGGTGTCAAACGAGAATTCAGGGGAACCGGCATTGCGCAACAGATGATTCACCAGGTAATAAAGCAGGCACGAAACCGTGGATTTACCCGGATCGTGGCGGATTGCACCAGTATTACATCAAAGCGGGTGTTTGAACGATGCGGGTTTCTGGAAGCCGGATACTATCCATACCAGGATTTCCAGTTGAACGGAGTCAGACATTTCGAAGGGTTGGACCATGGAATCTATCTGATGGTTAAAGAGTTGGGAACATGAAAATCAGGTCCAGGGTATTACCAGGATCCCGGTTCATCCCAGAGCTCATAAGTTTCTCCCTCCCATAGATCCGGAGGATTAACGGAATAATGGATCAGAACCTGCTCATTGCTGATGAGACAATCATCATAACACTCCTGCTTATCGCCATCATCACCGCAATAACCCTGCGACATCTGAAGATGCCGTACACTATCGGCCTGGTTATTACCGGGTATATATTTTCAGCATTTATCGTTCCCCATATCGCTGCACTCAAACATTTTGAAGGATTTGTCCCGAGTTCAGAGATCGTCCTCTACCTCTTCCTCCCCCTGTTCATCTTCGAGTCTGCAATCGCCCTGGACACGAGGATGCTCAGCAGAAACCTCTTCCCGGTACTGGGACTGGCAATTCTTGGAGTGGTGATATCTGCGATGATCATCGGCGGACTGTTATCGCAGTTGTTTGCCATGCCCCTGCTCTTCGCCCTCCTCTTTGGGGCATTAATCTCGGCGACCGACCCGGCAGCGGTCATCTCCTTGTTCAAGGAGATAGGGGTGCCAAAACGGTTGCAGATCCTGGTTGAAGGAGAGAGCCTCCTCAACGATGCAGCAGCAATCGTGATGTTTCAGATGGTACTCTCGCTCATCGGAGTCTCCCTGATTGCTGAAAAAATCCCGCTGATCCAGACTTCAGTCGATTTTGCAGGCACTGTACTCACTTCATTCATCGGGGGAATTCTGGTAGGTGCAGCGATCGGATTTCTGCTTAGGTATATGCTCAAACGGACACCGCTCCACTCCCACATTCACCAGACTGCGACCCTGATTGCCGCCTATCTCTCATACCTCATCAGTGATCACCTCTGCGGATTTTCGGGCGTCATATCAGTGGTGGTCTGCGGATGTATGGCAGCACGGGCAGCATCAGACTGGATCGGCCCGGCCCGGAGAGAAGCACTTACCCGGTTCTGGGAGTATATCGGGTTCCTGGCAAACAGTCTTATCTTCCTATTGGTGGGAATCGCGATCGCTTCCCTACAGGATCTCTCAGTGTTTCTAAGCGGTGCAGCGATTGGGATCCTGATGCTGATCGCCGTGGTAACATTCGCCAGGTTTATTCCGGTATTCGCTATCTTCGGCCTCTATAACCTCTTCACTCCCCGGAAAGTCCCACTCACCTACCAGATGGTTAGTTTCTGGGGCGGACTTCGGGGAGCAGTAGCTATCGCTCTCTCACTCTCCCTACCCGCGTCGCTCCCATATCATGATGCAATCGTTGCATTCTCGGTGACCATTGTACTGTTTACCATTCTTGCCCAGGGATTGACAATCGGTCCGCTGATCCATCATCTCGGTCTCGGGCAGACCAGACTGGTGAACCGGTTTCACCAGATATACACGGATCTTGTTGCGTCCCAGTCAGGAGGAAGAAGCCTGCAAAACTCAGTTATGGGTGATATCATCGACCCCATGACAACCCGGAGATATGTAGACCAGTACCAGGAGGCATCTGCCTTACAGGTTGAGAAAATCCGTGATTTCTGGGATGAGAACCGGAAAAATACTGAACGAAAAAGTATTTTGAAGCTTTTCTGGCTGGAAGCACTCAGGTTTGAACAGAAACAGTACCGACTGCTCTATGATGAGGGACTGATCCTTCCAGCGGTATATGCCGAACTGCAGTATCAGACTGCTACCCGGGAGGATCTCATCCAGTCCGGTGATTATCATCCGGGAAACCCGAATATCAGTCCGGGAACAAAACTCAGGAAATGGATCCAGAGGGCGGTAACCCGGATAGCCCCGAAGAGCCGGTTGTCCAGATTCCTTCAGAAGAGAAGCGAGATGAACCGGATATTTGGTGCGGCTGCCATCGTTGTGGCGGCATCCGAGACAAACCGGTATCTTACCAAACTTGCAGCGATTGTATGTCTCGGTCCGGATGAGATATCAGATATTCTCGGAGTATATAACCGGCTTGAGACAGAGGCCCGGAAATACCTGCATTCTGATCAAGTCAGAGAATCCAGGAGTCTGAAGAAGATTAGTGCATATCTTGCCGAACGAACAGCAGGAGCAGGGATGATTACCACGCTTCACCAACATCTCGAAGAAGGAGCCGGGGATGAAAAGACCTTAACCCGGTTGATTGATCATCTTCTCGAAGAGAAGAATGAAGCAAGGCGTGAACTGATCCGGGCCTGCAATGAACTTCCCCTGGAATAATCCAGGAGAATCATCTCCTTCATGGGTCTGATAATGGTTCTTACAATTCCCGATAAAGGAGACCTGGTTTGTATACGTATGTCTGTTCCCGACCAGATCAAGAATCACATACAATCCGGGATACCGATATCTCCCCTGCCCCGGATCGATACACCGGTTGGAGAAACGCAGGATTTCTTAGTCCGGGTATAATTCACAGAAAGGATCATTTTCACGATCTTCATGCCACTCATACTCAATTATCCTGCTCACTTCTGTCGCTGCATCATATCCGATCTGGTCAGATACAAAACCAAGCGCCATATCTATCCCTGCACTGACTCCGGAACTTGTGTATAGGGAGCCGTCTTTTACCCACCGGCTTTTTTTGATCCAGTCAACACCGGGAAACTTCCTGGTGATCGAGAAGAGTCGTTTATTTGAGGTCGCCCGCCTCCCGTTCAACAATCCGGTCTTTGCAAGCAGGAGGGATCCCGTGCAGACGGTCAGGACAAACAGGGCATTCGCAGCCAGAGTTCGCAGGGTGGTGATGAAGGATTCGTTCGTGATGAGGGGAAAGATACCTGATCCTCCGGGGATGAAGAGAATGTACTCATCACTCTCCATTTTTGAGATAGGTTGAGTCACCACCGGAACCTGCTGGCTACTCGTCACCACCCCTCCGTCTGGTGAATAGAAGAGTAATCGGAAGGATTCCGGCTGTAATCCAAAGACCTCAACCGGACCGAAAACATCAAGAGTCTCGAATTCTGGATAGAGCAGGACGATAATATCAGTCATCATCCTCATAAAATGGGGCTTGACTCAGATTTAAATCTGGTGAAATCTGCTATTATTGTTGTATCTCATCGATGGTGGAGGAGATTTATTCACCAAACCAGGGGGACAATCGAGCCAATCAGGGTTGAGAGATACTGAGAATAGGGAGAAATGGTATCAGATCTTCCGTTGATAACTCACACGGACAGGACTATTCAAATGCTGCTTTGTATGGCTCGATCGTATTGATATCCACATCCGAGTACCGATTCCGGATGATCTCCTTTATCCGCTTATGGTAGATGTCCTCGATCTGCTCCTCATTGGTGATCTCCTTGTTCAGAGATTGCGGTCGTCGGAGCAGGGAACCCTGATACTCCTTATTCGCATAATGGAACACCCGGCCCTGCCCAAGGGTAAAGACATATTTCCGAATAGTAATCCGGGAGACACCCGTTGAGCGATCCGAAAGATATGCAACCATCTCCTTCATAGATACTTGTGGATTCTCCCGGAAACACTGGATCAGGTTTCGTGCCAGCAATAACCGTGTTCTGCGATCAGTCTGCAGTTTGAGAACCTGGAGAATAAAAGACTCAATCGGTGACAGGCTGGCTGTCTTGTCAGGTTTTGAGATCTCATCCAGAGATAGGAATATCACCTGTGGATGTCCTGATCCCGATACCGCGGTACTTGCTATCACATCATCAATATAGGACTCTAGGAACTTCGTAAAACTCTTAAATCC
>NZ_JAJRBM010000368.1 GCF_028679455.1 Methanospirillum sp.
CTCTCATGGGCATGCTCTTCTATCTTGATATTGTCCGCCGATCAGGAGAGAAATACCTGATCTCACCATCGGCAAACCTGCACTTTGTGAGTACCAGCAATTATTATCAGGGAGATATCATTCTGGCTCTTGCTGAACAACAATCACCATGGAACGATCTGAAGACCTACCTGACCAGTCCTGATACCAAAGCCACCTTTGACCAGGAAACACCCCTGATGGGAGCAGCCCGACAAGAGCAGGAGATCAGGGGGATGGTCAAGAACATCACGACGGTTGTTACCCGTTGGGCAGGATTTAAGGAGGCGGACTCGTTCCTTGAGATCGGAACCGGTCACGGGTTGTATGCAATGGCAGCCTGTCAGGCTCACCCGACGCTGACTGCAGCAGTACTGGTGCAGCCAACCTGTTCGGATCTGCTGAAACAGAACATCGTCAGACATGGTATGAAGGATCGGGTAAGTTCTCTGGCAGGTCAGCCGGGATCCCTGCCAGACAAAACCTATGATATCATTCTGGCTTCCCACTCCCTGTATGCGGACCAGGGTCGGCTCAACGAAATTGTCGCTGATATCTGTTCCCATCTGAACGATGGCGGTCTCTTCATCTCAAATCACTGGTTCATCAGGCCCTCAGAAGGGACCGGGATGCAGGGACTCTATGAACTGGAACTCGGGATGCATAATCGGTACCATGCCATCGCTGACCGGGAAGGGTTTGAGAAGATCTGTGGCGAGAACGGACTTGCCATCTTCCAGACCGGGGTGCTCAGAAGTGCATACGGAGAATCTACCATCCACATGGCAACGAAGTCCAAGGGGGAGGCTACATAATGGCAGAGGCTCCGGAACGTTCAACCTTTACCCCTTTTGACCGGCTGACTGATGAGGAACTGAGGGAGGCGATGGTCATGCATATCAGAATGGGATATATCCTTAAGAATCCCGGAAAAAGCAAGGAGGGTGATCGGGTGGCACGGGAGATCGTGAACAAGCTCTCCCTTGACCAACTCAAACAGATCCACCCCCATACTTTCTTTGCAAATAAAAAGATGGGAGATGTTCCAAAGAATCCTTACCTTCTGGCTCTTGAGATCCTTGGGGGAGAATAACTCTTAAGATAACCGTCTTTAGCGTTTGAGAAGATATTCTGCTATCGCTAAATGAAATAACAGTGAGATTGCCTGACCCCTGTTTGCAGGGTTTTGATCTTGCCGGTTCCCGGTTCGAAAAATTATTTGATTCCCTTATCCTTTATCAATCCACAGATATCGATCCAGATAACAAGTTCTTTTTTGCTTTCTCCCCGTTCTCCCACTTCTTTCTTGATAACTCCGAGGATATACGAAGTATCATCAGACTCTTTCTTACTTTGATCGATATCATTCAGGGGAACGGTCAGTACAGAGGCTACCTCATCCACCACTACACCGGTTTTCCTATGTGTTACCGATTCATCCAGAACAATAAACCTCAGATCCTCAAGATTAGATCCTGCTTTTTTTGCTGCACCAATCAATATTCTCAGATCAATAATGGTGGTTATCTCTCCCCTCAGATCGATAATCCCCCTGATATGAGTAGGTGCATGAGGAAGCGGAGTGATCTTACTTGCCTCAACGATCTCTCGTACATCAAAGAGATTTACTGCATAGGTATCCCCGCCAAGGAGAAACTCGACTACCTGAATCTCCTCAATATCACTTCCGGATACATCGGTTTTATGTTTATTTACTCGTCCGTCAACCATGTTTCACGTTTTATTTATTCAATTCCCAAGCGAAATCTTTGCAATACCGATTCCTGAATTATATGATATGGTATTCAATTACTTGATTACCGATCACACTTTAAACCGGGTTACTGCTCCGGATACACTTTCAGTAATTGAATTCACATTCTGCACGATGGTCTTCAGTTGATCCAGGGATGCGGCTGTCTCTTCTGTAATTCCTGCCATTTCCACTGCTTCCTTCGAGGTTCCTTCAAGAAGGCCGGAGACTTCCTGGACACTTGCTGCAATCTCTTCTGCACTTGCTGCCTGTTCCTCTGACATCGATGCAACCAGTTCGATGTTTCGTGATATGCCCTCAACTGAACGGGCAAGTTCGGCAAATGTTACCAGAGTCTCTGTGAGAGCTGCACTTCCTCCGGATACCGCTTCTGCAGTTATTTCGGCTGATTTTCCTGCATCTGCGGACTTGATCTGAAGGGATCCTATCATCTCCGCGATGTTTTCAGCTGAACTCCGTGATTCCTGGGCAAGAGATTTCACTTCCGCTGCAACAACTGCAAATCCTCTTCCTGCTTCCCCTGCACGTGCTGCTTCAATTGCGGCATTCAGAGCGAGAAGATTTGTCTGGCTCGCAATATCTTTGATCAAACCAACGATCTTGCCGATCTGATCCATCTCTTTCTGGATCTCCCCGATCAGCCGGTTCATATCCCCGGTACTATTGGTGATAACGTTCATTCCATTTTCTGCCCGTTTCGCCATTTCCGAACCCTGA
>NZ_JAJRBM010000369.1 GCF_028679455.1 Methanospirillum sp.
GATCATCAGCAGATACCGATCCATCATGAGAGAGGTAAACAGATAACCGGAACTTTCCTGCATCTGCATCACCTGCATTGCGAACGGTTGTCGTAATCGGGATCTTTTCACCTGGTGCTGCAGAACTCTGGCTTGAAATTGCATCCACAACCAAATCTGCACGTTTTGAAGATACTGCTTCTCCAGCAGGAGATGAAGTCACTTCAGGAGTCGCCAGAGTGGGGGAAACGGTTTGAGTCACCAGAACAACAGCCTGACCCGGAGTCTGGGTAGGTACAATAGTCAGAATCGGTGAAATATCAGGGATGGCAGTCGCAGCAGGGGTAACCAGGACTTGTGAAGTTCCCGGAGTTGGTGACGGTTGAGGAGCAGGAGTTGGCGATATTACCGGGGTTACTGATGCTGTCTCTTCGCCGGGAATCGAAGGCTTGAAGATACTGATTGCCGCATCCATAGGCCGGGAATTATTGAGTTTGTCCTTCTCTGCGATCTTGGTCTGACTATCAGCAACAGCAACCAGGTAATATGACCCGGCAGCGACATTCAGAGGAATCGCTGCAACAGCGGTTCCCTGACGTGCCTTACCGGCAGCCAGGTCTGGCACATCGCCATATCCGAGTTCAATATCATCATCTGATTTGGTCCCGTCACGCGAAAGATAGACTGAAACTCTGAACTTTCCTGCCTCAGCATCTCCGGTATTCCGGACAGTTGTATTAATAAGAATCTGTTCACCCAATACTGCTCTTGTCGGAGCAGAGATAGCATCAATAACTAAATCCGGGCGTTTTGTGGAGATCGGCTCCACAGCCGGAGTACTCGGCACTGCCAGTTGAATGCTTCCACGCTGCATTCCTGCACTGGATGTCAACTCAGGGACATTCACTTTTGCAGGAGCTGTCTTTCCATTATTCTCCTTACTCATCTCCCGAATCTGGAGGTTTGGATCAATATAACCACCTATGTAATAATCTCCTGATGGAATCTGTGAGATTGGGAAATAACCCACAATTGTCTTTTTGGTTCCCGGTAACAGGTTATCTACCAGGTAGAAACCTACCGGGGAATCTGATGAGGTTACCGGGGTCGTATAGGATCCATAGAAAGATATGAAGAAATTTCCGGTTGGCTTAACCCCTTCATTTCCGATTACCGCAGTTAACTCCACACGCTGGGTATCCGGATTTACTACTGCCTGAAGATCATACATAACCATATCAGGTCCGGTTGGATCCGGACTATTGGTCATATTGACATCAGACTGAATCATCTTCTTCAGTTGATCTTCTTTATCGGTTGGTCTGGCAGACGGCACAGCAGTCACTTTCACAGCTGCTAATGCTCCAACTTTCTTAAGATATGGATTATCAATCAGGGGATCGATCTCTTTTGCTTTTGCAAGACTCTCGGTGGCTTCCTTAGTTCTCCCAAGTTCTATCAGAGTTTTGCTACGCCATAGCCAGGCACTGGCCAGCGTTGGATCCTGATATATTGCATTATCAATGAGGGTGAGAGCCCGATCAAAGTGTCCGAGTGAATATTGACCTACTGCCTCCTTAACCCAGTATTCAGGATAGTGAAGGTCGGTTGTGATATTCGCGGCACTTCCCATCCCTATAGAAAGTGCAAATATTAAGAGAAAAAGAAAAATATGCCTGCAGACAGTTTTCACGGATATTCACCTGATGCTCATCATACCTTACTCTCCAGGCCTAGATATCTTTTTGCACGTGTTGAATTATCAGGCAACCCAAATACCGTGCCATTGACAGAAGATAAGATGGAGAGAGGAGGTCAGGCTCCGATACTTGCGAGACTGCATGGCGAGTCAGCATAAACCCAGTATGCACGCATCGGAATCAGCATTCGCGAATCTGCATGGGTATCATTCCCCCCATTGATGATTGAATCTTCAGTCCGCTGCTGAACAGGATCCCAACCGATGACCTGTGTCCAGGTCTTTCTGATGGAGAGGAATGAATCACGGGCCGATGCATCAGAGGCACCGGAAAACCCAACCAGATTCCAACCTGCCTGCAGATCTTTTACCGGTGGAACCTGAAGTGGATCCACTGAGTAAGAGAGAGCAACCCGATCAGGCTTTGCCGAATAGATGAAATAACCGTCCAAGGGGAATAGTTTATCCTGTGCAGTGAGATCCTTCCATCCCTTCCCTGCAGGATCATAAGTCCAGATACTTCTGCCTGCTGAGTCAATACGGGAGAAGAGCGAGGCCGTATTCATATCATCTGCCAGTCTTCGTGGAATACCGACCAGATTCCATCCTGTTTTCAGTTCAACAATTCCAGAGTTATACGAGTCAGTTTGAGGCACTGTCGCACTTGGCTGTTCCATCATGGTTGTGGTAATATTGTCAGCAGGTATGGCAACAGTGGTATAGTTATCTGCCGTTACACCAACACTTACCGTTATTACTACCAGAACGAAGCCTAGGATCCATTGTATCCATCTCATCATATTGATCTCCAGATTACTGCTTAATGTCAGTAATACACCGTATTTATGCAGAACTATTTGGCTCTGTCGCTCTGATACCTGATCTGAATACATAGAAGGAGAGATATGCAGAAAAGAAAATCTGATGAGGTGATGCTAACCTGCAATCTTACTGAAGATCAACTCCCTTTTGATCTGGATCTAACCCTCTCCTGTGGACAGGCATTCAGATGGGAGCAATCATCTGCAGGATGGACTGGGCAGGTCAACGGAGCGGTTGTTACGATCAGGCAGGAGGGGCGGAGTCTCATATATAATGGAATGGATGAAGAGACATTGATCAGATACTTCAACCTGGATATTCATGTTCAGAATCTTCTTGAGATGATCCGCAAATCTATCACCAGGTATTCTGGCAAACAAGAGGATTCATTTTTTGAAACCGCTGCAAGGAGAGGAGCAGGACTTCGGATTATCAGGCAGGATCCCTGGGAATGTCTGATTAGTTTTATCTGTTCGCAAAATTCCAATATTCCAACAATAAGCAGGAGAATATCTCTTATCTGCCGACAATACGGAAAAAAACTGGATGATAACCGATATGGTTTCCCAAACCCTGCTGACCTGGCTGTTGCTGACGAAGGAGGGATACGAACCTGTTGCACCGGTTACCGGGCTCCGTATCTTATTCGTACCGCACAAGCAATCACTTCAGATCCAAAACTGCTTGCTAGGATTGATAATCTTCAGGATGAAGATGCTAGAAAAGAACTTATGAAACTTTCAGGAGTCGGGCCCAAGGTTGCTGATTGTGTCCTTCTCTTTGCATACAACCGGTATCAGGTTGTTCCGGTAGATGTCTGGGTTCGGACGATTATCACTGGCAGGTACCCACAAGTGCAGGAACGAAAAGGGAATCGCAAAGATTGTTCATATAACGATATTGCTGAATTCTGCAGGGATTATTTTGGACGATATGCCGGGTATGCACAGCAGTACTTTTTTGCATCCCGGTTAAGTCTTCCACTGGATGACAAATTGAACCTGAAAAATATCTAATATCATTATTCTGATCTGCACAGACCCCGCTTCCAGGTTGCCGAAGTTAGAACCCCATATGCACACGCCCTGATTGCATCCTTTATCTCGCCATCTTTTTTTGATCGTTCACCAGATTCAGAATTTTTTATGGCATCATACCATATGTGTGTCATATCCCGGGAGTAAAGATCACCTCTCCAACGGGCATCGATCACTCCGTATCTGATGCCTGCATCCTGTAACATTTGGATCTGATCAATAAGCGAGGTCTCTGCTGCATTAAAGATATGAGTCCTACCACAGGGATCAGTTACAAAGGGGAATACCTGACCTTTCTGATCCCGAAGGCCAAAGGCGGTTTCGGTGTCTGCTGATCCAATAATTTGATCCAGACGATCCGGGGTAATGACAGCCTCAAGAAGACCCTGCACAATAACGCCTGTAGGCGGGAGGCCTCGGACTGCTCGTGCTGTTGTCATCGTAGTTTGTATTTCATCACCAGATAATTCACATGAAAGGATACAAAACTCATATCCTGAAAATACTGAAAGAGAGAGATGATTCGTAATATTTAATCCGCTATAACCGGCGATTTCAATATGAGGAGCATGTAATCGTATAGCTTCGGCAACTCCAATCCCATCAACCCTCAGATGCCTGATTCCTGCCTAACATATTTCAGGAACTGCAGCCATTACCCGGTCCATCTCTGAACGATGAAGAATCTTTGGAATTTTTATTCCGACTTGCTCAGATCGATTAGGAGCGAGCAAAACCAGGGTCCGTATCTCATCAAGAATGCGGGTATCTGATTCCTGATCCTGATGAGGATACCATTCGATATATACCCTTAATGCACCGGCAGACAGAGCAGCAATCGCTGACTCAGTATCTGACACCAGAACAATCAGATGCATGGGATCATGGTGATTACTACTACTTACCTTCCTGGTGGTCACCATAGCCCGGCAGGTCTCAACGGTATCCTGAAGACCTGCCAAAACCTCTGGTGCAGGCCTGAAGGATTCAATGATGATATGTTCAGCCACACTCAGGATTTCACGACGTATTCCATTCAATACTGAAACCGGGGCAAACAAATTATCTGGGCAGATGATCTCAAGATGCCTGAGAGAAAAGAGTGTTCCTCCCATCTTCTGTAATGCATCACGAATCTGCTCTGTACGGAGTGGTCGTGAGCGGGCCGGGCTGAGTTGTGCCTCTGATCGATATGAAAGGGGTAGACTCATCCCTGACCTGGGTTCAAGAGAACCGGAGACATCTACTGAACCATCTGTACTAATCGTCACGGTAAGCGCAAGTGCAATCGAACCATAAAATCGCTGATCGGGATCTTGCGTCAGATGATCCAGAACTTGTGAATTTCTTTTCCGGCTTGTCAGGTACACCTGATCCCCGACATGGCATGAAACACCTGAGTTGAGATACAACTTTTTTTTCTGAATCCTGGAATCATGACGAAGAACAAAACCCTGATCACCAGTTCTCCCGAGGCAGACCAACCCATCACCACGCTCAGGAACCAGATTGCAGTATGGATCCAGTATCATCAATCCATCGGGGGTAAAACCAGTAACGGTCCCGACTAACAGTCCTCTTCTGCCAGGCTGATCCCGCCCCATTACTGTCAGATATGACTCACCATTCAGGTAACCAGCAGTAAATCCCCGGGAGAACGCAATCGCCAGATCAATCTCATCATCCGAAACCGGTGAGAATGTACCAGCCTTGATCGCATCCAGTGCACGACGGTAGATGGACACGGTCGTAGCAACGTATTGAGGGGATCTCATCCTTCCTTCTATTTTAATCGCAGCAATGGGAAGGGATGCAATCGATTTCATTACTGGATATATGGAGAGATCGCGAGTGGACAGCAGATAATGATCAGTTAGGGAGAGGGATCTGGGGTTACTCATTCTTCCATACGTGTCCCTCTTCCCCATAACCAGGGAATACGGTTTTCTGCAGGGTTGCGCACACATCCCCCGGTTTCCACTTCTTCCTCCGATAACTGCAGATAACAGACATTGCCCTGAGTATCCATAACAGAGAGCACCATGCCCAAAGATCTCGATTTCACACCCCTGATCACGGAGTGAGTCTGCAATATCGCTGACCTCCCGGGTCGGAAGCTCCCTGGCTAGCACTATTCTGACGCACCCCTGCTTTCTGGCAAACTCAGCACCTTCACGATTATGAACAGCCATCTGGGTGGATGCATGGAGTGCAGGGAAACCGGAAAGATGACTGAATAACTTCTGTGCGAGAGAAAGAACTCCAAGATCCTGAATCAGAACTGCATCAATACCAAGAGAACTTAGAAAAAGGAGATATTCAAGAACCTCAGGAAGTTCATAATCGTGAACCAGGATATTTACGGTTACATATACTTTTACTCCCCGGAGATGGGCATATGAGACTGCTTCTTCAAGATCCGAATCCGTAAAATTGCCTGCAAAATGGCGGGCACCAAATCTGCTGCCACCCAGATAGACTGCATCAGCACCTGCTGCAACTGCTACCTTGAATGCCTCCGGTGTTCCGGCAGGGGCAAGGAGTTCCATCATAACTATTCACCAGGGAAAGAGGGTAAGAATGATACCACTGATAGTATGCATAGGATCCCCGAATAGAAGAAGGGTTGGGGGTTAAAAGCAACCGTCGTTCATTCATCTCAACGTATTAGTATGGTACCACAAGCAGGATGATTATGATCGCATGAAGAAGCATAAATACCGGAATTAGAAAAGAGAACCGGATCTTCTGTGTCTTATGTCTGAAAACCTGCATCCCTAGAAAGGCGCCAAAAGGACCAAAAAAAGATCCAAAAATCAGTTTCTTTTCAGAGATTCGCCAGCGGGAAGAGCGTGCCAGATATTTATCATACCCATAAACCAAAAATACGACAATATTTACCAGACCATACAACCCTTCCAGATATGGCAATAGTTGAACAACCATGCAAGTATTCTATCAGGCATCTAATTTTGAATTCTTTTTGTTTCAACCATATTCGTGCTCACGATGATGCAGTCAGGTACATTATCTCCAAATCCTGAAGGTTATCGTGGACTGGCCGTAGTAATTCCACAAACAGGCAACAGCGGTAGCTACAATCTTGGCAAGAAGATAATTTAGAAGAAAGATCTCAACACATCCCGATATAATAGCAAGGTTTAGAGCGAAACTACTCGCTGCAATAACCAGGAAGGATGAACCCTGCTTAACATATGATCTGCTCTGATTCCGGTAATTCAAAGTTTTATTCAGCAGGTAACTTACCCCGGTACCAGAACAATATGAGAGACCAGCAGAAGCAAGGTACCAGATCCCTACTTTTTCGGTAAGAAACCAGAGAATACTGATATCAAGGCTGGTTGTAACTATACCAATAAGGAGAAAACCTCCCAAATGACTTCCAACATGGAAGACCGGAACATACTCCATACCTTCACCTGATTCAGCAGAGAAGAGAGTCATGATGCCCCCTGTAGAAGAATCCAACAGATAACGGACTACCAATCAACATGAACTGAAGACGACAGTTCCGAAAAATCTGATTAAAATTCATAATTTTCGAACTTCAACAGGGTGAGCTGAAGCGTAACATTCCAGGATCCCATACGATAAATAGAATATAAAATAACCAGCAACTACAGAAGTTGATGAAGACAACCAATCGGTTGGAGATAATACCAAAAAGGGGTTGATTATCGCCGATTCATCGCAACGACACTGGCCCCTGTTATTCCAAGTGCTGCAATAATAGTCACTGGCGAAATCGGAGACTTGGTCTCCGTTGCCGGTACGTTTGACTGTCGGGAAGATTGTAGATCTCCGGGAGGTGAGTGAGAATTATCAGAACTCTTATCCATTGGTCTGCCCTCTGGAGGGTGCTTCTGATCCCTGCCCATTGTCCCATTCCTATCCGGGGGCTGACCAGATGGACCAGCTGGAAGTTTGTCTTTTACCAGTTCCATTTCTGCACGGATCCTGTCACGATCTCCACTCTCAATTGCTGCTTGTAATGCGGAGGTGTACTACCCCTTTAGCCTTAAGATCTGTAAGCATGTTATCTCTTAACTCAGTGTTATTAGCAAAATCAGGGCGTCCACCTTCCCCAGGGGTTCCGTTTGGTGGCTGCATCTCATGAGGACTTTGTGATCCATGACCATCAGGTGGGCCCATGGGATGGTCTTTTCCATCACCCGGTGTTTCATTTGGTGCATGCATTGCGCTTTTTGATATCTTTTCCTGGCCTGCAGATAGATCTGCACACACAGTCACTACCATGAGAAAGGCAGCAAGCAGGCATGAAATGCAAATAATATTGAGATTTCTAACGGTAAGGCTCATCAAATCACCACAAAATCTGATCATCATTCCAGATAACTGAGAACATGATGATGTTCTCATGCATGAGTTAAAGAGTATATACCGGGTTTGGAGATACAACCAGATAGTTCAGCATTTGATAATGCTCATAAAAAATGAGTCCGGGTTTACTGTCAGACTCTATCAATGAACAACAAAATCGGGATAGGAGTAGGCTGGGAAAGAAACCGGAGAAGAAGGAGATACTCTGGTGACAGATATGGTTGTTTGCTCCGGTTCCGAAGGTTGGGAAAGAAAGATCGTAGCACTCATGGTTGGGGTTACTGATGGATTCATCAATGAAGCAGGAAGAGGTGTGGTGCTCGTTACAATTTTTTCAGCGCCCGCTGATGTCCCACGTTCCCCGGTTAGAGCCAGATATACATCTAATCTCCCGCCGGTAGAGATTTTCCCACTTAAATTACTGTTCTGATCCACAGAGGATATAAGAGCATCACGAATCTGATTGTTAGTCAGAGAAGGTTTTGCTGCTTTCAGCAGAGCAGCTGCTCCGGCAGCATATGGAGTAGCCATTGAGGTACCTGACATGTAGGCATACCGGTTACCCGGATAGGTACTGACGATCTCAACTCCCGGTGCGGCTATCTGTACTGTTTTTAAGCCGTAATTAGAGAATGAAGCGAGGTTATCATTACTATCACTTGCTGCTACGGTGATAAGATTTGGACTTGAAAAAGTTGCAGGATACACAGCAGTTGTATCATCATCGGCCCCACCATTTCCAGCAGCACATACTACAACCGCCGATGAGGCAGTAATGGCATCCTGAAGTGCCTGAGAATTTTCTCCTCCACTCCAGGAACAGGAAATTACATCAGCACCCATCTTGTTTGCATACAGAATTGCTGATATTGCATCAGAGATGTACCCGTTACCAGTGCTATCCATAAATTTAAGCGGCATAATTTTGACATGCCAGTTTACACCGGTGCACCCGAGATTATTATCACCCACTGCTCCGATGATTCCGGCACAATGAGTCCCATGCCCATTCTCATCGACGGGTGAATTATTTTCTCCTTGGAAATTCCACCCGTGAATATCATCGATATACCCATTTCCATCGTCATCAATCCCGTTTTCAGGTATTTCTTTTTCGTTTGTCCAGATATTATCTGCAAGATCCTGGTGTGTGTAGTCAACTCCGGAGTCAATAACTGCCACTACGATATCAGACGATCCCGTGGTAATTCCCCAGGCCTTTTCTGCACCGATGTCCGCACTAGGTGTACCATTGAACGGGCTCTGCCCGGTATTGTGAAGACCCCATAATTTTGGATATTCGGGATCATTGGGTTTTTTTGTGGTTGAACCAGCAGATGATGTGATCACCTGAACCCCGGTCGATGAGGGTTCAACCGAGATCTGATAATCCGGTTCTGCATAATCAACCAGAGGATTGTTCTGGAAAACAGTCATCACCGTGTCCAGGGAATCGGTTGGGACCTGTACTATGTGTAGTCCAGCATCACCCAAAGAAATTTGATGAATTTCTGCAGGTTTTCCCTCTGGATTCATAATCGGCCCTATCGGATCTCCCTGAACAAGGGAATTGCTTTCCATGGAGTTTTTATATTTAACAATAAACCGGTTAGGAGCTGAAGGTAAAGGCCCGAAATTCTGATACCGATCATTACCTGAAAAGCCCTGATTTCCCGGAGAGAATGAATTTGACTGACCTCCACGGTATTCACCCGGATACATATTCATCGATGATGAAATCGGAGAAGTCATTCCATTTTGCAGGGAAATAGGAGGAATTTGTTCATAATAGGGATAATATCCGTGATTATCTGCCCACACCACATTCTGATTCAGGAAAAACCAGAATGCTAGAGCCAGGATAAATACAAATCGTTTTGACTGAATGAGGGAGAGAGACAGATTCATGAGTTGGGTAACCTTTGATAATACGTATTCCTTGAAACTAAAAAAGAACTGTTATGAAGATCTTATCATTACTTCAGTAACACTGATTAGTTTTTTCTGATCGCACATAATCCACCGATAATGAGTCCTGTGATCAGAATCCAACCAGGTAAAGATGCCTGGGTTGCTATCGGAACAACGGTCTCTTCCGATTTCAATTCGGGTATCTGGGTTGAACCGGTCGAAATCACAGGGGTTAATACCGTAGATATTGCAGTAGTCTGGCCTGATGTAATGGCAACATCACTCGCATACTGAGTATACCCGTCTTTCAGAATGGTTAGATTATATGCTCCCGGGGAAATACCCTGAATAGTGAGCGGACTAGTCCCACGGTATACATTATTCAGAAGAACGATTGCCCCATCAGGGGTTGCCTGAATATCAAGAGTTCCCCATTCTGAGTTTGATGAGGTTGAAACCGATGAAACTGGTTCCAGCACAGCATTTATTGTCTGAACCTGATTCTGATACACATACAGATTTGTTGTGTAATCAGCGTATCCATAATACGAGATAACGATCTGATAATTACCAGGAGTTAGACTTGAAATACCAAGATAACCTGATGACGGTGTCCTTCCTTCATAGTTATTATTCAGATATACGGTTGCTCCGGTTGGAGTACTGATCACCTGTATTGCTCCATTATCCTTGTCGTACCGGGGTGCATACAAAGGACTTGACTCATATCGATAGTGATTGTAATCATCCGGATATGAGTATCGCCCATTATAATAATTCGGTCCATTCATATCAGGATTATAATAGGGAATAGGAGTAGGATCAGGGCCGTTACTATCATGGTTACCAGGGTACTGAGTGATATCAGGAGTTACAGATGCAGTTGGGAATGGCAGATGATCAGGATTATTCGGGTTGTGATTAAAATCCGGAACACTGCCATTGTGGTCATCAGGAATACCGGTAACTATCGGAGTTGTAAGACCAGTAGGGAACGGAACTGGACGATCAGGATAAGAGATGGAACCGGGATTGCTTCCATTCGGATAAACCGGAGTGGCAGTTGTTACCGGACTTGTAGAACCTGTAGGGAACAGAACCGGGC
>NZ_JAJRBM010000370.1 GCF_028679455.1 Methanospirillum sp.
GCTTTTCCAAAACAGATCAATTGTGGTTTGTTTCGTTATGGTTTATCATATGTGCGTTATTTAAAAAAATCGGCTAAAAAAGCCAAGTCATCTTCGGAACCATATCTGTCAGCCTGTGCTGGTAATCCTCAAGCCATCGTGCCCGTGGATTTGGTTTGAATACGAGCATACTGTTCAGATCTGACAGGGAGACAGCTTGGTGATATTTCATAAAAATATGTTTGCTGGTTTTCCCTACAATTTCTATCTTCCCGGATTTATGAGACATAATATACCGTGCTCGCTTTGCTAGACCTGAACAACAGCCCTGTGCTTCATGAATAATATGCATGGCCTGTTCAATCGGGACAGTCAGGTGTCGGTTTCCTGAAGTGGGTCTGCATTGAAAGACATAATACGGCGGTACTCCGAGTTTGGCCAGCATTTTGAAGAGTGAGGCCATAACTTCAGGAGTGTTATTAACCCCCTCAAGTATCGGAGTCTGGTTGACTAGTTCAGCACCGGTGTTCTTCAATTTAGAGATCGCCGTTTTAGCACTTTCTGTCACCTCATGCGGATGGTTAAAATGATTGATGAGGTAGATCTTCTCTTCCTGACTAGCGTGTTTAGCAAGAACATCACATATATCTGTGGTATCAGATAACCGGTGTGGATCATACGCTGGAACTTTACTACCGATCCTGATGATTGGTTTGCTGGGTAACTCCCGGACTTTACTTAAAATAGTATCAAGTTTTGATGCACCAAGCATCAGAGGATCTCCCCCTGAGAGTAGAACATCAGTCAGATCAGGTTGTTTCTGGAGATAATCAATTGCCTTGTTAACATCACATACAGGGGGTGGGTTCTCTCCGGTGAATAAACGCTTCCTGAAGCAGAACCGGCAGATACCAGCACATGTATTACTTACCAGAAGCAGTGCTGTTTGAGGATATTTATGTTGAATACCAGGAATTGGCGTAAATCCTTCCTCTCCAGACGGATCTAATGAACCTGGGTTTGCAAGTTCCTGAGGATCAGGAATGATTATTTTCCTAATTGGATCCCTGGGATTATTGTGATCGATCAAAGAGAGATAATACTCATTGGACCGGAACGGATACACACGTTCAACAGATTCCAATTTTGTTACCTGTTCAGGATCAAGAATCTCATTTAAGGGAGACTTGTGTATAGAATCATAGTACTTAGTTGACATAGAAGACTCCAAAAAATTTGTGGAGGATTGACCTCATGGGTTGGTAGGATGACGAGGTCCTCGTATTGCAGCTGGAGTGTCCCATCATATGAGTAATAATGAGACGAATATGTAATTAGTAACTATGATATAAGAATCTTCTTATGTATAATTAGCATTAATAGTAACTAATAAATTGCCTGAACTTCAGATGATTTATCTCATCATACGCTGAAACAGTGAGTAGAATGGCACGAACCCCTGTAGAGGGACTTCAAAACGATATTCGGGATATACTCCAGACACATACAAAAGGGTTGAGTATCGAAGAGATCTCTACTTGTCTCTCTATCAGCAGGACAACAACTGCAAAATATCTGAATGCTATGGAGCAGACCGGTCAGATAGAGTCACGGCCATATGGTCCTGCAAAGGTATACACTCTGGTTGAACGGGTCCCGGTCAATAACCTTCTCTCCCTGCTTCCACACCCGATCCTGATGCTTGATGATTCCCTGGTGATTAAGCAGATAAATGAATCATTCTTGAATTTTTTTCAGTTATCTGAAGAGGAACTCATCGGCAGGGATATCAGATATAGCCCTCTCGGAGCATACATGAGCGAAGCTAGACTTGATCTCCTCAATCAGGCGATTAACGGTGAACCTCAGTTTATTGAAGAGGACATAACCCGCAATAATGTCACAACTTTTTTTTACATCAGGATAGCGCCCACCCTTTTTGAGCAGGGAACAAAAGGGATTGTCATCATACTTGAGGATATCACTCAACTCAAGAATACCCTGACACATATGGAGGAACTTGTCAAAGAACGAACAACCGAACTCGAAACTGTCAATAAAAAAATTGGTGAAGAAAATACCAGATACAAAAAGGTCAGAGAAGAACTTGAATTCAGTAAGCATCAGTATGAACAACTAGTGGAGAACTCGACTGATCTTATTCTCAAATTCTCATCTAAAGGCGAATTGATATTCAGTAACACCCTCGCTGCCAAAGTCCTTGGAATTGATTCTCCGGAGAAAAAATATTTCCTGAAAGGTGTATGCATACCAGATATCCCTGACATGCAGGAGTTTGCAGATTCTCTGATAGATTCACTTCTAGTCGGCAGAGACCTGATAAAAAGAAAAGAAATTGAGTACTTTATTGCAAACCAGCCGATCTGGATATCCTGGACTTTCAAAAAAATATCACCCCATAATCGCTCCTCCCCAGAGATACTTTGTATCGGTACTGATGTCTCTGAACGGGTCCAGTCTGAACGAAAGCTCAAAGAATCAGAGCATAGCCTTTCAGGTGTGATCAATCACCTTCCTGATCCCACCTTTGTGATCGATACTGATCGCCGTGTAATCCTTTGGAATAAAGCAATGGAAGAGATGACCGGAGTAAGATCAGAGCATGTTATCGGTAAAGAACGGTCACTCTTCACACCTTCGATCTTTGGATACAGCCGTCCAATTCTTGCAGATTTTGTCTTTGATCCAGATAATATTGAGATTAAACGCTTTTTCCAGAATATGACAAAGGAAGATGGAGTCCTGACCGCAGAGACAAAAGGAATAGGGAAGGATGGAAAAGAGGTGATCTTCTGGGTCAAAGCTTCTCCGTTAATGGATGTTGAAGGAACCACCATCGGGGCAATTCAGTCGATGCGTGACATTACATCAATTCGTACTCTTGAAAATGCATTAATAAAAAGTGAAGAACTGGTTAGAAACATTTTGAATGCTTCAAAAGACCTGATTGTAGTCCTTAGTGCTGACAGGCAGTATATCTTTGTAAACAAGGCGTACGAAATATTTTTCAATTGTGACGGGAAAGAACTCAAAGGAACCCATATATCAGAAATTCCTCTTCCGGGAGATGCGGAATTCTGGAGGATGACTCTGGATTCGGTGATGAGAACCCGTCTTGGTAACCGGGTTGAGTTATCCTTTTCATATCAATCCCGGGATATCTGTCTCGATTGCTATTTGATTCCATTTTTCAGGGAATCTTCAGGTGAGATGCAGATACTTCTTGATTTCAGAGATATTACCAGGTTAAAAGGGAAGGAAACAACCCTCTGGGAAGACGAGATAACACTACAGGAGATCGGAA
>NZ_JAJRBM010000371.1 GCF_028679455.1 Methanospirillum sp.
CAGTATCCTCTTCTTCCATGAGGATCTTTACATCGAGTTTATCCCGGGGATAATCGAGATCTGAAATATTCTGGAGGATGTGAGGAAGCATCTCCTGTTCATGGAAAAGCGGAACAAGGATCGTATAGACTGGCAACTCCCCATCAGTAATATTTTGCACATCTTCATCTGATACATAGATAAGTGAATTGGTACCAGTGAGCCCTTTAAAAGAGATATAAAATTTTATCGGGTTCATTACAAAATAACTGATATTTAGAATCGTAAAGAATACAAATAACCAGAAATACGGGTTGGTTATGATGAGTGCTAGCATCAGGAGAAATATTGAAACGATCACTCCTTTCTGCCATGGAACTAGGATCCGGTACGCTGACTCATCTGGTTGACGATCTACCAGTTCATTGAGTGCACTATATCCATGAGGGCCCTCATAACATCCTTCAGTAAGAGTAAGGATCACATCAAGCGGAGTAACAACTCGTTCGATCTTCTTCTTGAAGACCTCTTCCAAACGGACAAATAATAGGGTATCCAGGGGATTTGCAGTTAGTACCTTTAAATATCCGGGCTTAGACTCAAGCAGAACAATGAGATCTTCTTCACCTACTGCATAGGGAAGAATGCAACCTAAATCAAGGTTACCAAGGATACTCTCCCGTTCCATAAACGTAAGACCAAGCCGATCAGCCAGAGTTGCGAAAAAATCATCAGATACTATTATTCGAAGGCGTTTAAGTGTAGGAATAAAGTTTTCAGAAGTGATCTCCGGATCTTCCAGAAAAGTGGAGTCAGGGCTGTCACTTTCCCGAAGAAGTTGTATCAGTTCTTCTTTCCCTATTGTGTTCACTTTATTCAGCAGGTTTTATCGTTTCAGCGACAAAAGACGTTCTTCCAAAAATTCAGCTACTTTCTCCCCGTCCAGCGCCATATCCCGATCCTGTTCATCCAACTTCTCTTTAATTTTTACAAGAAGCATGTCTGGATCAACAGGTTTTAAAATATACGCATCTGCACCTGCATTGAGTGAGATTACAGAATTTTCAAGGCTCGCATAACCAGTCACCATAATTTTTTTCATCCGTGGGCGCAGTTTATGGGCTTTTTCAAGCAGTTCTGTGCCTTCCATATCAGGGAGTTTTATATCAAATAGTGCAAGATTAAAAAACGTTGATTCAATCTTTTTTAATCCATCCCCTGCAGTAGTAGCGGTTTCAACTTCGTATCCGTCAATTTCCAGGATCTGCTTTGTACTATCCAGAATCCCCTGATCATCATCAACAACTAGAATCCGTTTCATATCTTTCAAACCAGTTTTTGTACTGACTCAGGAACTTTCGGGATAAGAACTTCAAAGGTTGTTCCTGTCGAGGAAGTCTCTCTCACACCAATTGTCCCACCATGTGCTTCTACGAGGCGTTTACAAACAGAAAGACCAAGTCCGGTCCCTTTTGATTTTGTAGTGAAGAGTGGTTCAAACACTCGTTCCAACGCCGATTGTGGAATTCCTGTACCAGTATCTGTGACGGTGATACATATATGATCATTTTTTTCTGCAGTCCCCAGGGTTAATACCCCTCCTGTTTCCATCGCTTGAATCGCATTGATGATCAAATTTTCCATAACTCTACGAAAAAGTGTTGTATCCACAGATGCCAGAATTCCAGGATGATATTCTTTCTTAATCATAATATTATCAGGCAATGTAATTGACCCAAGCAGTTCATCCAAAAATTCCCCCGGATCTGTACTCACCAGATTGAGATTCACTTCGCGTGCATAATTTTGTAGATCTGATACAATTTTATTAAGATATTGGGTTTCAACACCGATCCGAGAGAAGAGATCCGGAATTCCATGTTTATGAAGAATGGCAGCTTCTTCAGGGTCCATCCTGGTAATCCTCCGATTGAGCAGATAATTCATGTTTGTGATTACCTGGAGCGGATTTCGCATATCATGACCTATCATAGTAGATAGTTCTCCAATTACCGAAAAGCGTTGAGCTTCTCTGAGCTGACGGGTTCTTTCCTCAACCAGTTCTTCAAGATGTTTTGAGTACAACTCGAGCCGGTTTCGTGTCCGATACAGTTCAACAGCCTGCCTAATTTTCTGTGACAAATCAAGATAACTCGCATCAGGGGGAGAATCAGGATCAGATAAAAGGGCTTGATCATCCGGTACAGTAAAGAGAATGAAAGGTATCTTTAATCCTTCACGCTGAAGTGCATGGTGGAGATCAATTCCATTCATATCCGGCATATCATAACCAGAGACAATAGCATCAAACTGGGTGTTACGGGTAAAATCAAGAGATTCTTTTCCGGTTTTAGCAATCGTGACCGAAATACGACTGCTGCGTTCGAGATTAATCTTAGACAAATTAGCCAGATCTGGTATTGAGTCAATTAACAAGATTTTTAGAATTTCTCCCTGACTGACCACCTGTTGATCTTCAGAAGGAATTGGATAAGGAGGAGTACCTATCGGATTATGGGTCAATTGAAAGGGGGGCATACTATCTATTCAGGATGTAATTTGTATTTACTCCTAAATAAGTAAGCAATGAGAAATCAGATTGCCTAATTCATGTAAAGATAATAATATGACTCTTTTTGACAATATCAAATCCAAATCAAATGACACACTAAACACAATAATTAAAGAGCCTTCTCAGGATTGAACCGTGTTGTGATCAATAATCACAAAGACTATCAATAGAATAATGAGAACAATAGCAGCGAAGATACGTTCCCGAGGACTCGCGTACCTCAGTACCAGTATCCACGTGAGGTGTCTTAACTTCCGGGTTCGGAAAGAGACCG